>NZ_JBEXSH010000313.1:0-9196 GCF_040613555.1 Streptomyces sp. NPDC006265 | reverse complement strand
GGAAGCGGTGGACGCGCTGCGCGGGCAGGGCTTCCGGATCTGCGCGGACGGTGTCGGGGACGGGGATGTGCCTCTGCGGCTGCTCTCGGACCTCGCGCCCGGCCTGGTCAAGCTGGACGCGTCGCTGCTGACGCGACCGGCGGTGGTGCGGTCGATGCGGACGCTCTGCGACGAGATGGGGGCGCTCCTGGCCGTGGAGGGCGTGGAGACCGAAGGGCAGTACGCGGCAGCAGTGGCGGCCGGGTCACAACTGGCGCAGGGCGAGCTGTTCGCGCCGCCGGCCCGACTGCCCGCCGCGGACGTCTACGTTCCGCCCCGCTCCCCCGCCGAGACGGTGGCACCGGGCTCGGGGCCGTCGGTGCGAGAGTTCGTCCGGCCCGCCGCCCTGCTGCCCGCCAGCGCGTCCGCGGGGCAGGTGCGCGCCCTGCTGACCGGGTCACCGGACGTGTCCGGGGTGCTACTCGTGGACACCGCCGGCGTGCCGGTCCGGTCGGTGCACCGCTCCCGCTTCCTGCTGTCGATGTCGGGGCGGTACGGACACGCCCTGTACGCGGACCGGCCCGCGGCCAGGCTCGGTGATCCGCCGCGGACGGTGGGCGTCGACGCCCCGGCCTGGGAGGTGCTGGATGTGGTGGCGGTCGGCGAGCGGGAACGCACCTCGGACGACGTGGCCGTGGTGGACGCGCACGGGCGGTGCGTGGGGGTCGTGCGGCTCGCGGATCTCGTGCGGGCACTGACCGAGACGCGGGTGGAGGAAGCGGCGGGACTCAATCCGCTGACGCGTCTGCCCGGCTCGGACGCGATCACCGGCGAGGTGGACCGGCGGATCGCGGCCGGGCGGGCGTTCGCGTTGAGCTGGCTGGACGTCGACCACTTCAAGCAGGTCAACGACGGGGCCGGGTTCGCGGCGGGCGACGAGCTGATCCGGGCGGTGGGCCGGGCGCTGCAACAGGCCGCGACGGATGGCGCGCGGGTGGGGCACATCGGCGGGGACGACTTCCTGCTGGTCGCTGATCCGGACGGTCTCGATCCGCTGGCCGCCTCGGTGCTGGACGCCGCCTGGTCGGCCGGGGGCCGTCCGGTCACGCTGTCGCTGGCGACGGTGCTGTGCGCGCCGGGCAGCGTGAGCGACCACCGCGGGGCCGCGGCCTGCCTGGCACCGTTGAAGAATGCGGCGAAGGCGCTGCACGGGGCGAGTTGGGTGCTGGGCCGGGCGGGCATGCCGGGCCATGAGACCCGCCGGGGCTCGCCGTCGACGCCGGAGCCGGCGCATGCGTCGGCCGCGGCGTCGACGTCAGAGTCGGCATCGGCATCGGTGGGCTGCGGTACGGCGGCCGGGTGGGGCGCAGGGCGTCTGAGGTTGAGGGAGACCGCTGAGCCGGGAGCACCGGACACGCATAGCTGCGGCGCTGTGGAGGTCGTGCACGGGCGCGGTGGTGACCGGCCGCAATGCCCCTCCGCGGAGGCCAGGGCCCCGCGGCACTCCTGCGGTTGAGAAACCTCCAGGTCAGGTGGATCCTGGACACGAGCAAGCGAGGAGTCGGGTGCCGCCGCGTTTTCGCCCTTGGCGGAGCTCTGCGGAGGCCGGACACCATCAGCCAAGCCTCGCGCGTCGCACCGAGGCCCGCGCGGGCCATAACAGAACAACGACCCGACCGGGCGCCGTCACGGCCGAGCAACCGGCGAGTCCGCACGGCGCGAACCCGGTGGCCGTCGGAGGCCGTCAACCGTTGCGGTCGGCGACCTTGACGCCTTCTGGGTGCCGGTGAACACTTCCGGTGTCAGTCGACATCGCCGTACATAGTCGGCGCATTCCGGCACTGCGGCGCGTGGGCGCGCCGACGCCAAGGCCCCTTCCCCCACGGGCGATTCGGCTGCGGCGGCACGCTCGGCGCGAATGCCGGGCGGGGCGCGGGATCTCCCTGCCTTCGGCTGAAGGAGCCGCGGGAGGCGCACCCTGCAGGTGAGGACGGGACCGTTCGCCCTGGGCCAAGGCTGAGGAGCAGCCATGACTAACGGAGACATTTTCGTCGGCGAGATGATCGGCACGGCGATTCTGGTCCTGTTCGGTGCCGGCGTGTGTGCCGCCGTCACCCTGAGATTCTCGAAGGCACGCGCCTCCGGGTGGATCGTGATCGCCTTCGGCTGGGGCTTCGGCGTGCTGGCCGGCGCGTACACCGCCGCTCCCCTTTCCGGAGGGGTCGTCAACCCCGCCGTCACCTTTCGGCCTGGCCGTCGGCACCGGCGTGTGGAGCAAGGTCTGGGTCTACCTGCTGGGTCAGATGACCGGCGCCATGATCGGTGCCGTCCTGTGCTACCTCGTGTACTACGCCCAGTTCGCCTCCAACGTGCGGCAGACGGGCACCCCGGAGGGCACGGCGGACGAACCGGTTCCGACGCTCGGGATCTTCTCGACCATCCCGGAGATCCGGAACCCGATCGCCAACCTGGTCACGGAGATCCTCGCCACGATTGCGCTGGTGTTGCCCATCCTGGCCCTGGTCGGCCAGGACAGGCACGTGGAGGGCGTCGGCATCGGACTGGTTCCCGGGGGCGGCGGCATCTACGGCTCCGGTATCGCGATCCTGCTGGTGTCTCTGCTGGTCGTCGGCATCGGCCTGTCCCTGGGTGGTCCCACCGGTTATGCGATCAACCCGGCGCGCGATCTCGGTCCGCGCATCATCCACGCCATCCTGCCGATCCCGAACAAGGGCACGTCCGACTGGGGCTACTCGTGGATTCCCGTCGTCGGACCACTGATCGGCGGCCTGCTGGGTGGCCTCATCTACAACGCAGCCTTCTGAACCAGCCGAAGGGGTAGCCATGACGGACAACTCCGCGAAATACGTAGCAGCCATCGATCAGGGCACCACATCGAGCCGCTGCATCGTCTTCAACCAGGACGGCGCGATCGTCGCCGTGGACCAGCGCGAGCACCGCCAGATCTTCCCGAAACCCGGCTGGGTGGAGCACGACGCCACCGAGATCTGGTCCAAGGTGCAGGCGGTGGTGGCGGGAGCGCTCGCCAAAGCCGGTCTGAGGGCCGACCAGCTGAGCGCGATGGGAATCACCAACCAGCGTGAGACGACCCTGCTGTGGGACCGAGTGACCGGCAAGCCGGTGCACAACGCGATCGTCTGGCAGGACACGCGGACGGCGGCGCTCTGCAACCAGCTGGGCGGCTCGGACGGGCAGGATCGCTTCCGTGAGCAGACGGGTCTGCCGCTGGCCACCTACTTCTCCGGGCCCAAGGCGGCCTGGCTGCTCGACAACGTGCCCGACCTCCGGGCGCGTGCCGAGCGGGGCGAGATCGCCTTCGGCACGATGGACTCCTGGCTGATCTGGAACCTCACGGGCGGGACGGACGGCGGGCAGCACGTCACCGACGTGACCAACGCCGGGCGCACCATGCTGATGAACCTGGAGACCCTCCAGTGGGACTCCTCGATCCTCTCGGCGATGAACGTTCCCGAGGCCATGCTGCCCGAGATCCGGTCCTCCTCCGAGGTGTACGGCACCGCCGTGGGCCAGCTCGCCGGGGTCCCCGTGGCCTCCGCACTGGGCGACCAGCAGGCCGCTGTGTTCGGCCAGGCCTGCTACGACGTGGGCACCGCGAAGAACACATACGGCACGGGCAGCTTCCTGCTGCTCAACACCGGCAGCCGTCCGGTGCCGTCGAAGAGCGGTCTGCTGACGACGATGGGATACAAGATCGGCACCGAGGCGCCGGTCTACTGCCTTGAGGGGGCGATCGCCATCACGGGCGCGCTGGTCCAGTGGTTCCGGGACCAGCTCGGCATCATCCGGACGGCCGACGAGATCGAGCCCCTGGCGGCGAGTGTCGAGGACAACGGTGGCGCGTACATCGTGCCGGCGTTCTCGGGCCTGTTCGCGCCGTACTGGCGCTCCGACGCGCGGGGTGTGATCACGGGACTCACCCGGTACGTCACTAAGGCGCACCTCGCGCGCGCGGTGCTGGAGGCGACGAGCTGGCAGACGCGCGAGGTCGTGGACGCCATGTACCAGGACTCCGGTGTGCACATCACGACCCTCAAGGTCGACGGCGGCATGACGAAGAACAACCTGCTGATGCAGCACCAGTCGGACGTGCTCGACGTGCCGGTGGTGCGGCCCAAGGTCTCCGAGACGACCTGCCTGGGTGCCGCGTACGCGGCCGGTCTGGCCACCGGTGTGTGGAACGACCTGGACGAGCTCAAGGCGCACTGGCAGAAGGACGTCGAGTGGACGCCGAACATGGAGGCGTCGGTACGGGACCGCGAGTACCACAAGTGGCGCAAGGCCGTGGAGAAGAGCTTCGGCTGGGAGGAGGACGGCGACTGACCACGCGCGCGTGGTGCGTCGCTACGGCTGCGGCCCGTACCCCGGTCGACGGGGGTACGGGCCGTGCTCGCCGGTCCTCGGTGTCAGCCGGTCACGGCCTCGCGGCGGTCGGCCGCGTACGCCATGGCGTGCTGAACGACGCCGATGAGTGCTTCCTTGACCGATTCGCGGTCCCGGGCGTCGCACATCAGGAGCGGCACCTCCTCGTCGAGGTCGAGGGCCTGACGGACGTCCTCGATCGGGTAACGGGGAGCGCCCTCGAAGCAGTTGACGCCCACGAGGAAGGGGATCGAGCGCCGTTCGAAGTAGTCGACGGCGGCGAAACAGTCCTCCAGACGGCGGGTGTCGACGAGCACGACGGCACCGAGCGCGCCCTCGGAGAGCTCGTCCCACATGAACCAGAACCGCTCCTGCCCGGGCGTGCCGAAGAGGTACAGCACGAGGTCCTCGCGGAGGGTGATGCGGCCGAAGTCCATGGCCACGGTCGTGGTGTTCTTGCCTTCCACGCCGCTGGTGTCGTCGACCGGGCGCCCGGCCTCGGTGAGCAGTTCCTCGGTGCGCAGCGGCCTGATCTCGCTGACCGCGCCGACGAGCGTGGTCTTGCCCACGCCGAAGCCGCCGGCCACCAGGATCTTGAGCGTGACGGGCTCGACCGGAGGCTTGCCGCGCTCAGAACGCCCGAAGATCATCGATTTCTTCTCCTGCTTGATGGGGGTCGGGCGACGGCGGGCCGTAGCCTCCGCCGCCTGGGGTTTCGATGACGAGTACGTCGCCGGTGACGAGGTCCGCGGAGTCGCTGCCGCCGAGTGCGGTCACCGTGCCGTCTGCGTGCTCCACCCGGTTGGCGCCGAGAGCGCCCGGCTGACCGCCCGCCATGCCGTACGGCGGGACCCGGCGGTGCTGGGAGAGGGTGGAGACGGTCATGGGCTCGAGGAAGCGGATGCGGCGCACGGCGCCGTCCCCGCCGTGCCACCGGCCGGCGCCGCCGCTGCCGCGTCGGACGGCGAACTCCTCCAGGCGTACGGGCAGTCGCCACTCCAGAACCTCGGGGTCGGTGAGGCGGGAGTTGGTCATGTGGGTCTGGACGACAGGTGCGCCGGGAAAGCCGTCTCCCGCGCCGGAGCCCGAGGCGACGGTTTCGTAGTACTGGTGGCGTTCGTTGCCGAAGGTGACGTTGTTCATGGTCCCGGAGCCCTCGGCCTGGACGCCGAGCGCCGCGTAGAGGGCGCCCGTGACGGCCTGGGAAGTCTCCACGTTGCCCGCGACGACGGCCGCGGGCGGCTCGGGGGCGAGCAGGGAGCCGGGCGGGACGCGGATGCTCAAGGGGCGCAGACAGCCGTCGTTGAGGGGGATGTCGTCGTCGACGAGGGTGCGGAAGACGTACAGGACGGCCGCGTTGACGACCGAGAAGGGGGCGTTGAAGTTGGTGGGCAGCTGCGCGGACGTGCCGGTGAAGTCGATGGTCGCGGACCGGTTCTCGCGGTCCACGCGCACGGCCACGCGGATGACGGCACCCGCGTCGGTCTCGTAGGCGTAGTCGCCGTCGTCGAGGGCGTCGATGACCCGGCGTACCGCCTCTTCGGCGTTGTCCTGGACGTGCCTCATGTAGGCCTGGACGACGTCGAGGCCGTAGTCCTCGATCATGCGGCCTACCTCGTCGACGCCCTTGCGGTTGGCGGCGATCTGGGCGCGCAGGTCGGCGAGGTTGGTCTTCGGGTTGCGGGAGGGGTAGCGCGCCTCGGTGAGGAGGCGGAGGGTCTCGGCCTCGCGGAAGCGGCCGTCCTCGGCGAGCAGCCAGTTGTCGAAGAGGACGCCTTCCTCCTCGATGGTGCGGCTGCCCGCGGGCATGGAGCCGGGGGCGATGCCGCCGATCTCGGCGTGGTGGCCGCGTGAGGCGACGTAGAAGAGGATCTCCGGATCCCTTGCCGAGCCACTCCTCTCGTCACTCCCCGAGCCACTCCTCGCATCACTCTCCGTGTCGGCAGACGGTGCGGTGCCGAAGACCGGCGTGATCACGGTGACGTCGGGCAGATGGGTGCCGCCGTGGTACGGGTCGTTGACGGCGTAGGTGTCGCCCGGGCGCATACGGGGGCCGCGCCGGCGGATGACCTCTTTGACGCTCGTACCCATGGAGCCCAGGTGGACGGGGATGTGCGGGGCGTTGGCCACCAGATTTCCGTCTGGGTCGAAGAGCGCGCAGGAGAAGTCCAGGCGCTCCTTGATGTTGACGGACTGGGCGGTGGATTCGAGGCGGGCGCCCATCTGCTCGGCGATCGACATGAAGAGGTTGTTGAAGACCTCAAGCAGAACCGGGTCGACTTTCGTGTCGAGATCGGAACTCTGTGTAACGGCGGCGCGTTCCATGACCAGATGCCCGTCGTCGGACGCCGCGGCCTGCCAGCCGTCGTCGACGACGGTCGTGGAACTGGTTTCGGTGATGATCGCCGGACCGGTGACGGTGTCGCCGGGGGGAAGGTCCTCGCGGCGGCGGAGAGGCACGTCGCGCCAGGCGCCGCCCGTGTGGAGGCAGACGGTCCGGGGCGCTGCGGAGCCGCGGTCGGGGCGGCCGCCGGGGTCGGGTCGCCTCGGGGCAAGAGCAGAGAGATCGGGGGGTTCGGTAATGCCGGTGGCTTCGACGGAGAGGGCTTCGACGACGATCGGGCGGTCGAGCGTGAAGGAGTACGTGGCGCGATGACGTTCTTCGAAGGCCTGTCGCATCGTGCCCGGCTCGGTCAACTCGACGGTGAGGGTGGTGTCCGTGCCGTCGTAGCGGAGTTCCGCGCGGCGGGTGACCTCGATGTGCTCCTCGGGGACGTCCTCGGCGAGGAGTTCGGCGCGGGCCGCCGCTTCCAGGTCCTCGGCGGTCTTGAGGACGCCGGGCATCGAGGCGGCTGCCAGGGGTGCCTCGACGGACTGCTCGCGCATGGCGGTGGTGTCGGCGAGGCCGATGCCGAGTGCGGAGAGGACTCCGGCCATGGGCGGTACGAGGACGGTGCGGATGCCGAGGGAATCGGCGACCTTGCAGGCGTGCTGGCCGCCGGCACCGCCGAACGTGGTGAGGGCGTATCGGGTGACGTCGTGGCCCTTCTGGACGGAGATCCGCTTCACGGCGGACGCGATGTTGGCCACGGCGATCTGCAGGTAGCCCTCGGCGACCTGTTCCGGCGTGCGGTCGTCGCCGGTCTGCTCGCCGATCTCGCGGGCGAGGGCGGTGAAGCGGTCCCGGACGAGTGCCTCGTCGAGGGGCTCGTCGCCATCCGGTCCGAACACCTTCGGGAAGTGGGCGGGCTGGATCCGGCCGAGCATGACGTTGGCGTCGGTGACGGCGAGCGGTCCGCCGCCCCGGTAACAGGCAGGTCCCGGGTCCGCACCCGCCGAGTCCGGCCCTACGCGGTAGCGGGAGCCGTCGAAGTGCAGGACGGAACCGCCACCGGCGGCGACGGTGTGGATGTCCAGCATCGGGGCGCGCAGCCGGACGCCGCCGATCCGGCTGGTGAAGACGCGCTCGTACGCGCCTGCGAAATGGGAGACGTCGGTGGAGGTGCCGCCCATGTCGAAGCCGATCACGCGATCGAAGCCGGCGAGCTGCGACATCCGGGCCATGCCGACGATGCCGCCGGCCGGCCCGGACAGGATGGCGTCCTTCCCGCGGAACTTCCCGGCCTCGGTGAGGCCGCCGTTGGACTGCATGAACATCAGCCGTACGCCTTCGAGCTCGTCGGCGACGTGGCGGACGTAGCGGTGCAGCACGGGCGAGAGGTAGGCGTCGACGACGGCGGTGTCTCCGCGGGGGACGAGCTTCATCAGGGGGCTGGCCTCGCTGGAGAGCGAGATCTGCGGAAATCCGATGCGGGCGGCGAGCTCCCCGACAGCCTGTTCGTGGGCCGGGTGAAGGTGGCTGTGCATGCAGACCACCGCGACGGCGCGGATCCCGTCGTCGTACGCCTCCTGAAGCGGCCCGGCGAGGGCGTCCAGGGCGGGCGCGCGCAGGACGGTGCCGTCGGCGGCGATGCGCTCGTCGACCTCGACGACCCGTTCGTAGAGCAGCTCGGGCAGGTCGATACGGCGGGCGAAGATGCCAGGGCGGTTCTGGTAGGCGATGCGCAGGGCGTCTCGGAAGCCGCGGGTGATGAGCAGCAGGGTGCGCTCGCCCTTGCGCTCCAGGAGGGCGTTGGTGGCGACGGTGGTCCCCATGCGCACGCTCTCGACGGGGTCACCGGAGCCGGCCAGCAGGCTGCGGACACCCTCGACCGCGGCGTCGGCGTAGCGTACGGGGTTGTCCGAGAGCAGCTTGTGCGTGAGCAGCCGGCCGTCCGGGCGCCGGGCGACGACGTCGGTGAAGGTGCCGCCGCGGTCCACCCAGAACTGCCAGCCAGTCACGTCAGTACCCCGCTTCCGCGCTGCTCACAGCGCCCGGAGGCCGTTGATCACGTCGCGCAGAATACTCTCGTCCGGCAGCTCGGCCGGGGGTACGGGCCGGTTCACATGGACGAATTCCCCGTCCACGAGATCTCCGACGAGGACCCGTACCACTCCGATCGGCAGGTCGAGTTCCGCTGCGAGTTCGGCGACCGACTGCGGGATGTCGCGGCACAGTTCGACGATATCCACGTGCTCCGGGGAGAGCATGTGGTCCGCTTCCGGATCGTCCGCATGCGGCTCCGCGACCACGACCGCGATCAGGTCCAGGCGGTGCTGGCCCTGGCTGCTGGTGCGGCCGCGGGTCATGGCGTACGGGCGGACGACCGGTCCGGCCTCGTCCCCGGCCCTTGGTGGTCTGCCAGGCCTGCTCGGTGTGCATGGCGTCCAGGGCCCACTGCTGGGCGCGGATGCCGTCGGCGTGCGCGGTGGCGGC
>NZ_JBEXSH010000312.1:0-9209 GCF_040613555.1 Streptomyces sp. NPDC006265 | reverse complement strand
GTCGAAGCGGACGAAATGCTCGAGCGACACGGACGGAGCTGGCGCCGGCCATGAAGATAGACCTCACGGCCGACACGACTGCTCCTCGCACCACCGGCGCGGTGGCCGCCGGCCTCGCCACGATCGCCGCCGACGGCACCGTTCTCGA
This sequence comes from Streptomyces sp. NPDC006265, assembly GCF_040613555.1. Lineage (NCBI taxonomy): Bacteria > Bacillati > Actinomycetota > Actinomycetes > Kitasatosporales > Streptomycetaceae > Streptomyces > Streptomyces sp. NPDC006265. The sequence goes on along the minus strand of NZ_JBEXSH010000312.1, from coordinate 9,061 downwards.
CACCTGGTTCCCCGCGCCCGAGCTGGCCGACCAGCCCGGCCCGTCCGGCACCGAGCGGCTGTCCGCCGAGCGTGCCGCGGAGCTGCTCGGCGGCGGCGCGACCGCGGCGACCGGCCCGGACGCCCGCCGGGGCGTCGAGGTGGTCGCGGTCCGCACGGTCATCGCCTCGCTCGACGAGAAGCCGATCGACGCACACGACGCCTACCTGCGCCTGCACCTGCTCTCCCACCGCCTGGTCAAGCCGCACGGGCAGAGCCTGGACGGCATCTTCGGCTTCCTCGCCAACGTCGCCTGGACCTCGCTCGGCCCGGTCGCCGTCGACGACCTCGAGAAGGTGCGGCTCAACGCCCGTGCCGAGGGCCTGCACCTGCAGGTGACCTCCGTCGACAAGTTCCCGCGCATGACGGATTACGTGGCCCCCAAGGGCGTCCGGATCGCCGACGCCGACCGGGTCCGCCTCGGCGCCCACCTCGCCGAGGGCACCACCGTCATGCACGAGGGTTTCGTCAACTTCAACGCCGGCACGCTCGGCACCTCGATGGTCGAGGGCCGCATCTCCGCCGGTGTGGTCATCGGCGACGGCTCGGACATCGGCGGCGGCGCCTCCACGATGGGCACCCTCTCCGGCGGTGGCAACGTCATCATCTCCATCGGCGAGCGCTGCCTGATCGGCGCCGAGGCGGGCGTCGGCATCGCCCTCGGCGACGAGTGCGTCGTCGAGGCCGGCCTCTACGTCACCGCCGGCACCCGCGTCACCATGCCCGACGGCCAGATCGTCAAGGCCCGCGAGCTGTCCGGAGCCTCCAACATCCTCTTCCGCCGCAACTCGGTCACCGGCACGGTCGAGGCCCGGCCGAACAACGCGGTGTGGGGCGGCCTGAACGAGATCCTCCACAGCCACAACTGACGGCTCCGGGCCTTCCCGTACGGATGACCCGGCGTGACCTCGCGGTGGTTTTGGCAGACGTGAAGCGCATCGGGCTGCTCGATCTGGCGAGCGGACAGGTCAAGCGGTGGATCCCGGTCGACCGGCCGGTGGCGGGGGTGGAGTTTTCTCCACCGACGGCAGGAAGGTCGTCGCGACGACGTACAGCAAGAACCCCGACCGACGGGTGAAGATCGAGGGGTCGGAGGGATCGGACGCCCCGTTCATGGAGTCGGACCGGACCGGGTTCCACGTCATCGACGTGGCCTCGGGGAGCAGTTCCTGGGCCGGGGTGGAGGTAGGCGGGGGCGCGCACACAACCCCGACGCGTTCCTCAACTCCGACAGGACTTCGCGTTCACCCGCGACGGCCGTCTCGCCTGGTCCGGGGTGCCCACCGAACCCGGCGAGAAGTTCTACGACTTCACCGGCAAGGAAGTCCCCGCGCCCGCGCTGGAACGGTACCGGGACTGGACCGTGGACGCGGGGGTGTCGCCGGACGGGCAGCTGGGCGCCGGCCATTTCGCGGGGCGGAAGTGGAAGACGTCGTCCTTCGTCCTCGACGCCCGCACCGGAAGCAGCGTGAGGTGCGCGGGCGGCAGCTGCTCGCCTGGGCGGACGGCAACTCGCTCGTCGCCTGGGACATCGGTGGGGACGGCAACCAGTTCCACCAGCGGCTGGTACTGGTGACCATCGGCGGTGAGAAGACGGTCCCGCTCAGCGACTTCCGGTCGCCCAAGGACAACACCAAGGGGCGGTGGGAGCCGGTGTTCGCGGAGCGGTGATCAGTGATCACATGCTGATCAGAGCCTCGTGGAGCGAGAGCAGTGCGCCGGTCGTTCTGCGGCCGGCGGGCTGAAGGGGCCTGCGGACCGGGCCTGCGGGGAGGGCCAGTTCGCCGAGGAGCGCCTTGATCGTGACGGCGCCCGGCAGGCCCGCCGACATGGTCGCCTCGATGAGGGGGGTGGCCTGCTGCTGGAGGCGCGCCGCCCGGGCCGTGTCACCCGCGTCGAACACGCCCAGGACTGCTCGGAGGTGGGCCGGGATCACGTTCGCGACCGTGCTGACGTACCCGGTGCCGCCCACGGCGTACAGCGCGAGGTTGTGCTCGTCGCAGCCCGCGTAGTACGCCAGGGCCGTGCGGGCCAGTACCTTCTGGGCGCCCAGGAAGTCCTGGGAGCAGTCCTTGACGGCGACGATCCTGGGGTGGTCGGCGAGGCGGAGGAGTGTCTCCGGTTCGATGCGGGTGCCGGTGCGGGCCGGGATGTCGTAGAGCATGAGCGGAAGTTCGGACGCGTCCGCGATCTCCCGGAAGTGGGCCTCGATCGCGTCCTGCGGGGGCCTGCTGTAGTACGGCGACACCACCAACAGGCCGTCGGCGCCCGCCTTCTCGGCCTCCCGGGCCAGTTCTGCGGTGTGCCGGGTGTCGGGGGTGCCGATGCCGGTGACGACCTTCGCCCGGTCGCCCACCGCCTCCTTGACCGCAGCGACGAGGGCCGACTTCTCGGCGTCCGTGGTGGTGGGGGACTCGCCCGTCGTGCCGGAGAGGACCAGGCCGTCGCAGCCGTTCGCCACCAGGTGGGTGGCGAGGTGCTGGGCACCGTCGAGGTCGAGGGTTCCGGACGGGGTGAACGGGGTGATCATGGCGCAGAGGGTGCGGCCGAGGAGTGGTGTGGGTGGCGGTGTGGTCATGGGGGTAGTCTCGGCCCCGTAATTGTGTAGCTCCACTTAATTCTGCTACCAAGCATTGATAAGTAATGCTTCATCGTCTGCTTCGCGCTGCGCACGGTCGTCTCGGCTGGGGTAGCTGCGGGGCCGTCCGGGTACCCGGGTGGTCCTGACTTCGGGAGGAGGCGGAACCGTGACCGGGACCATGGATCATCGGGCCGTGCACGACGAGCGCCGCTCCGTGGGCGAGCTCGTCGGGCAGGCCACGGAGCAGCTCTCCACGCTCATGCGGCAGGAAGTGGCACTCGCCAAGGAGGAGCTGGCCGAGAAGGGGCGGCGTGCGGGGCGCGGTGGCGGGCTACTCGGGGCGGCGGGCGCCGTCGCGTACGCCGGGCTGCTCGTTCTGTCCGGTGCGGGTGTCGCCGCGCTCTCGCTGGTGCTGCCGGTGTGGGCCGCGGCGCTGATCGTGACGGGGGTGCTGTTCGTGATCGCGGCTGTGCTGGCGGCTACCGGGCGGCGGCAGCTGCGGCGGGCCGCGCCGCCTACGCCCGAGCAGGCTCTCGGGAGTGTCAGGGCGGACGTGGAGGAGATCAAGGAGAGGGCACATCGATGACGGACGCGACGGGTGGGGCGAAGGGTCCCGATGAACTGCGGCGGCAGATCGAGCGGACCCGCAGTGAACTCGGCAACACGGTGGAGGAGCTGGCGGGAAAGGCCGATGTGAAGGGGCGTGCGCGGGCACGGGCGGCTGATTTGCGGGACAAGGCCGGGGCGATGACGGTGCAGTTGCGGAGCAGCGCCGCGCAGGCGGGGCACACCGTGCACGACAGGGCGACGCATGCGGGGCCCCGGCCGGTGCGGACCGTTGTCCAGGCCGGGATGCGGCATCCGAAGCCGGTGCTGGTGGCTGGGGCGGCGGGGGCCGTGCTGGCTGTCGGGGTGGTGCGGTGGAGGCATGCGCACGGGCATCGCTGAGTGGGATGCCCGTGTGGTGGGTGGAGGTGCGTGCTCGCTGCGCCGTCGCGTGGGGTGTGGGTCGGGGGCGCGCCGGGGGGTGTCTCTATGTCCTTGGTCAAGCCTGTGCTGGTCATGCTGCGGTCGCTTCGGGGACGCGTGATTCGTAGAAGGCGCCGTCCCGGCGCATGGCGAACAGGACGCTGATGCGGTCGGTGGCGGCCTCGGTGTCGGGGCCGTTCGCGCGCATCCACGTTATGCAGACCTGCCGCCGACGGACGGCTGGGCATTGCGCCCGGCCAGGCGGTGGTCGGGCCTCTGATCAGCGTCTCCGACGGCACCCCTCGGGCCCGGTGACACCACCCCCCGGTCATTCGTTCGACAGGGGGCAACAGTCATGCCGGGCCCGGAGGCCAGCGGTCCTCTTGCAGGACCGCGAAGAAGACAACGGGGTGTCCGTCCTCGGAACGGCGAAGGCCCTGGACGACGACCCGGAGGGGCACGCGGGACTGGTTTCCGCGCACTTCCATCTGAGTACGGATGGCGGGCACGTACTGAACTACGCGGAGTGGCCCAGTGCCGACGCCTATGACCGGGCGCTGGCCGCCCCGTCGAGCGAGGTGTGGGTCCATGGTGACGGGCCCGGAGCCCCGACGGGAGTCGGAACGACCCTGGCCGGACCCTGATATCGGCCCTGAGAGGCGGCTCGGGAAGCGTTCGAGGGCGGTCCGCGGAGATCAGGGGAGCTCTAGGGGTCGACCCTGATGCTCCGGCCTCCCGCACATGTGACCATCGATGGCATGTCGGAAGCCGCAGCAGCGCCACTCGCCGAACCGCGGCCGCCGCGCAGGCTCTACCGCAGCAGTGACGGACGCTGGCTCGGGGGCGTGGCGCGGGGCCTCGCCGGGCATCTCGGGCTGCCCGTGATCTGGGTGCGGCTGGTCTTCGTCGGTCTGTTCATGGCCGACGGTCTCGGCGCGCTGCTGTACGCCGCGTTCTGGTTCTTCGTCCCGCTCGGCGTCGGCGGTGTCGAGGCGCAGAGGCCGTCGTCCCCCCTGACCTCGGAGACCTCGTCCGACGGTCGCCGCAGGCTCGTCGCGCGCAGACCCGACAAGGGCCAGATCGTGGCCCTGCTCCTCATGGTCGTGGTGGCCATGGTCTTCGTGGGCAATGTCAACCTGAGCGGCGGAGCCAGGGCGTACCTCTGGCCGATGGTGTTCGTCGGCGCGGGCGTCGCCCTGGTCTGGCGGCAGGCGGACAACGCCCGCCGGGCCCGCTGGGCCGAGGTCGGCCGCCGCAGGCGCACGGTCACGCTGCTGCGCTCGGTGGGCGGTGTGCTGCTGGTGACGGCCGGCGTCTCCGGCATCTTCGTCCTCCAGGGGTCGGCGGCCCACCTCGGATCCGTCCTGCAGGCGGCCCTCGCCGTCCTCGTCGGGATAACGCTGCTCGCCGGGCCCTATCTGGTGCGCGTGACGCAGGATCTCTCCGAGGAGCGCCTGATGCGCATCCGTGCCCAGGAGCGCGCGGAGGTCGCCGCCCATGTGCACGACTCGGTGCTGCACACCCTCACCCTGATACAGCGCAACGCGGAGAACGCGAACGAGGTCCGCCGCCTGGCCCGCGCCCAGGAGCGCGACCTGCGCACCTGGCTCTACAAGCCCGAGGGCACCGGCAAGGACGAGGCCGATGAGCCCACCACCCTCGCCGACGCCGTCCGGCGCAACGCGGCCGAGGTGGAGGACAAGCACGGCGTGCCCATCGAGGTCGTGGTCGTGGGCGACTGCCCGCTCGACGAGAGGATCTCCGCGCAGATGCAGGCCGCACGGGAAGCAATGGTGAACGCCGCCAAGTACGGTGGCGAGGGCGGCGCCGTACAGGTCTTCGCCGAGGTCGAGGGGAAGACGGTCTTCGTGTCCGTCCGGGACCGCGGCCCCGGCTTCGACCTCGGCTCGATACCCGCCGACCGGATGGGTGTCAGAGAATCGATCATCGGCCGCATGGAGCGCAACGGCGGTACGGCGCGGCTGCGCGCGGTACCGGACGGCGGCACGGAGGTCGAGCTGGAGATGGAGAGGGCGGAGAAGACGTCATGAGCGACCCGACCGAGGCGAACGGTACGGCGGGATCGGCGGAGGCGGCCGCGCCCGCGGAGGCGGGCGGCGGCCCCGGGCGTCACGTACGCGTGGTCCTCGTGGACGACCACCGCATGTTCCGCACGGGGGTCCAGGCCGAGATCGGGCAGACCGAGCAGACCGGAGTCGAGGTCGTCGGCGAGGCCGCGGACGTCGACCAGGCGGTCACGGTCATCACCGCGACCCGGCCCGAGGTGGTCCTCCTCGACGTCCACCTGCCGGGCGGGGGCGGCGTGGAAGTGCTGCGCCGCTGTGCCCCGTTGATGGGCGACACCGAGCAGCCGGTCCGCTTCCTCGCGCTGTCCGTGTCGGACGCGGCGGAGGACGTGATCGGCGTGATCCGCGGCGGGGCCCGCGGGTACGTCACCAAGACGATCACCGGCACGGACCTGGTGAACTCCGTCTTCCGCGTCCAGGAGGGCGACGCGGTCTTCTCCCCGCGGCTGGCCGGTTTCGTCCTGGACGCCTTCGCCTCCACGGACGCGCCGCCGGTCGACGAGGACCTGGACCGCCTGACCCAGCGCGAGCGCGAGGTACTGCGGCTCATCGCGCGGGGCTACGCGTACAAGGAGATCGCCAAACAGCTGTACATCTCGGTGAAGACGGTCGAGTCGCACGTCTCGGCGGTGCTGCGCAAGCTCCAGCTGTCGAACCGGCACGAGCTGACGCGCTGGGCGACGGCTCGCCGGCTGGTCTGACGTCGGCGCTCACACCACCCGGGTCGCCCCGGCGAACGGCATCTCGTCCAGCGGGGCGACGCGCACCGGCGCGGAGGGGTTCGGCGCGTGGATCATCCGCCCGTTGCCGACATAGATGCCGACGTGGCTGATGCCGGTGTAGAAGAAGACCAGGTCGCCCGGGAGGAGTTCGGAGCGGGACACGCGGCGGCCCGCGGCGATCTGGGAGTACGTCGTGCGGGGCAGGGAGACGCCCGCGGCGCGGTACGCGGCCTGGACGAGGCCCGAGCAGTCGAAGGCGTTCGGGCCGGTGGCGCCCCAGACGTAGGGGCTGCCGAGCTTCTGGTAGGCGTAGGACACGGCTGAGGCGGCGCGGGAATCGGGTGCCCGGGTCGAGGCGGAGCCGGGGGCGGCGAGGGTGTCCCGGGCGCCCGTCGAGCGGGAGGCGCGGTCGGGCGATGCGCCCGGCCGGGAACGTTCCTGCACGCCGAGCCGGGACAGCAGCTGCCGTGCCGAGCCCAGCTTGCCGGTGATCGTCTTCTTGTGCTGCTTCAGCTCCGTCTGCCGCGACTTCAGCGAGGTCAGCTCGATGTGGGCGGCCCCGCGCAGCTGCTCGATCTCCCGCAGCTGCTTGCGTACGCCCGCGACGGCTGCGTTCTGCCGGTTGCCGGCCCGCTCCACGAACTCGGCGTTCTCGAGATACCGGTCGGGATCGTCGGACAGGGCGAGCTGCACCGCGGGGTCGAGGCCCCCGGCGCGGTACTGCGCGGCGGCGACCGAACCCAGGGCGTCTCGGGCGGAGTTGAGCCGCTCCTCCTTGCGCGCCGCCTGGTCCTGGAGGTCTTTGAGCCGCTGCCCGGCCGCGTCGGCCTTCTCCTTCGCGCCGTTGTACTTCTCGGTGGCGACCTCCGCCTCCTGGTACAGCTCGTCCACCTTGGCCTTGACCTGGGCGGGACTGATCTGTGGTTCGGCGTGTCCGGTGCCGTCGAAGCCCGTCGCCGTCGCCGCGCCCGCGAGGGCGATCGTGGCGGCCGTACGGGCCTTGCTGCCACCCGTCGAGCGCTGTCGGGGCTTGCGGTGCGCTGCCACCTGGAGGCCACGTCCTTTCCTCGACCGCCGGGGGGTGTGCGGCCGCCGGGGGGAGCGGACGGGCGGCCTGCGCGTCCGGCGACGGCCCGCACAGGGGGAGCGGATCGCCGCCGGACTTTCGGCGGTGGTGTCCGACTGCCGCCCCTGGCCCGGGCGGCGGTGGGGAGCCGGGCACCTGGTGGAGGACGCTAAGCGTCGCCGTGCCGGGCCGGTGGCGGGTGTGCGGAAGTGACGTGAGAGGACCGGCGGTGACCGTATGCGACCGCGCTCCCGCCGTGGCGTCGCCCGCTTCACTCAGCGTGATGACCGATGCGTCGAATTCCGAGCGAGTGACCGTGATCGGGTGCTATGGGGGGCATACATCAGTGGGCCGGCGTCGGGTGCCCCAGGAACGCCTGATTAGGCTCCGGCCTCATGGACGTACTCATCCACCTCTTCGTCGGCCTCCACATCATCGGCATCGCCTCGCTCCTCGGTGGCTTCCTCACCCAGATGAAGGCGATGGGCGAGGGTATCGCCCGCTTCACCCCCGCGATGCTGCACGGCGCCCTCACGATGCTGGCCACCGGTGTGATCCTGGTCGGCCTCAACCAGGCCGACGACCAGTCCGTGAACAACATCAAGATCGGCGTGAAGCTGGCCCTGCTGATCGTGATCCTCGGCCTGGTCTACGTGAAGCGCGACGACGAGAAGGTGGACAAGGGCCTCTTCGGCCTGGTGGGTCTGCTGACCACGGCGAACATCTTCATCGCCGTGCTCTGGACCTGATCCGGGAACGCCGGGCGCCGGTCCGGGCGGCGGCGAGAGCCCAGGCGGTGCACCCGAGCCAGGCGGCCACCGCGATCCACAGCAGCACCTCTCCCGCGGCGTCGAGCCAGGCGACGTCGAGCGCGGCGGTGACCGCCAGGGCGGCCGTGGCGGTCACGCCCGCGGTGAACACGGTCGCCCAGCGCCGCACGTCGTAGTGGTGCCGGGGCCAGAAGAGCTCGGCGAGGAGCAGGGCGACGCAGGCGATCAGCGCGAGCACGAGCAGCGTGACGGTCGTCGTGCGCAGGGAGCTGGTGTTCTCCTCGTTCCACAGGTACAGGCGCGGGCTGTCGGCGCTGAGGAGTTTCGCCCCGGCCAGGGAGGAGACGGCGAGGGCGCCGGCCGCGAGCCAGTGGTCCCCGCGCCCCTCCTCCACCTGCCGGGGCTGGAAGCGGAACAGGGCGAAGCAGTAGAGGGCGAGTCCCAGCCAGAACAGCACCAGGGCCGCGTGGGCGAGCCAGGCCACCGCATCGGCCGCGGCGAGCGTGGCGCCGAGCACGGCGAGCCCTTCGGTGGCCACGCAGCGCAGGAACACCGTCCCGCGCCGCCCCTTGGCCTCCACGGTGAGCAGCACAGCCCAAAGCAGCATGGCGAGCGCCAGCAGCGCCTCGGCGAGGGGTTGCCGGCCGGCCGCGGAGAAGCCGGTGCCGAGGACGGCGGTCGCGGCCACTGCGGTGAGCACGGCCGGCGTCTCCGCCCGCCACTCGCCGTGCCTCCGCTGGGCGAGGCCCGCGGCCGCCACCAGCCAGGCCGCGCAGGCCAGGGCGAGAGCGATGCGGGAGAGGACCGCGTACCCCGCGGAGTCGAGTC
>NZ_JBEXSH010000311.1:0-9213 GCF_040613555.1 Streptomyces sp. NPDC006265 | reverse complement strand
GCCTGGGTGACGTTGCGCTCGGGGTCGCCCTCGGGCAGGAACCGCTCGTCGCCCCACCAGAGGTCGAGGCGGCTCCAGTCGATCGCGTCCCGCGCGGGCGCCGCGGACAGGGCGGCCAGCAGGCCGTTGCCGTTGCGGCCGCCCGTCAGGACCACGGACGCCGAGCCCCGGGAGGTCTGCGCGTCCACGATCCTGGTGATCAGCCGGGCCGCCGCGGCCTGCGCCATCAGCTCCTTGTCGCGGTGCACGACCAGCTGCGGTGCCGTACTCACTTCGTCGTCGCCTTCCGTACCGGTTCCAGCTCGGGCGGCTCCCGCCTCACCGGTGCCTGCGCCGTCGCTGCCGCAGCGGGTGCTTTCGCAGCCCTTTCAACGGGAGCGGGGAGGGCGAGTCCTGCTCGCCCCTCACTTTTGGGCACCGCCGGCACCGACGACGAGGACTTCAGCCGGTCCACCCCGTACCGCAGCGCCGACGCGTACGTGTCGTCCGGGTCCAGCCGCCGCAGCTCCTCCGCCATCAGCTCGGCGGTCTCCCGGCGTTTGAGCGCCACCGCCCGGTCCGGCTGGCCGTCGATGGAGAGCGTCGCCAGGGAGCCGTCGGCGCGGTCCAGCTTGATCGGGCCGCAGTTGGTGTCCATCCGGACCGCTGTCAGACCGGGCCCGCTGGACAGCGACCGCTTCACGGGGACGTCCAGCCGGTCCGCGAGCCACATCGCCAGCAGCTCACAGCTCGGGTTGAACTCCTCGCCCTCCACCTCGACGGCCCGCACCTCGCAGGTGACCTGGTCGAGGGCCGCCGCCAGCATGGAGCGCCAGGGGGTGATGCGCGTCCAGGACAGGTCCGTGTCACCGGGGGTGTAGGCCCGGGACCGGGTGGCCAGGTCGCGTACCGGCTGCTCGGAGGCGTACGTGTCGGTGACGCGGCGCTGCGCGAGGGCACCGAGGGGGTCCTTCGCCGGGTCGAGCGGCGCGTTCACCGGCCACCACACCACCACCGGGGCGTCCGGCAGCAGCAGCGGCAGCACCACCGACTGGGCGTGGCCGACGACCTCGCCGTACAGCCGGAGCACCACCGTCTCCCCGGAGACGGCGTCCGCGCCGACCCGGACCTCCGCGTCGAGGCGCGACTGCGTGCGGTCACGGGGTGAGCGGGAGACGCGTTTGATGACCACGAGCGTGCGTGCGGGATGCTCGTGCGAGGCGTCGCTCGCGGCCTTCAGCGCGTCGTAGGCGTTCTCCTCGTCCGTCACGATGACCAGCGTGAGCACCATGCCGACCGCCGGGGTGCCGATCGCCCGGCGGCCCTGGACCAGCGCCTTGTTGACCTTGCTGGCCGTGGTGTCCGTGAGGTCTATCTTCATGGCCGGCGCCAGCTCCGTCCGTGTCGCTCGAGCATTTCGTCCGCTTCGACGGGCCCCCAGGTACCGGCCTGGTACTGGGCAGGCTTGCCGTTCTTGTCCCAGTACTGCTCGATCGGGTCGAGGATCTCCCAGGACAGCTCGACCTCCTCGGTACGCGGGAAGAGGTTCGAGTCACCGAGCAGAACGTCCAGGATCAGACGCTCGTACGCCTCCGGGCTGGACTCCGTGAAGGACTCGCCGTACGCGAAGTCCATCGACACGTCCCGGATCTCCATCGACGTGCCCGGCACCTTGGAGCCGAAGCGGACCGTGACGCCCTCGTCCGGCTGGACGCGGATGACGATCGCGTTGGAGCCGAGCTCCTCGGTGGCCGTGGAGTCGAAGGGGGAGTGCGGGGCCCGCTGGAAGACGACCGCGATCTCCGTCACGCGGCGGCCCAGCCGCTTGCCGGTGCGCAGGTAGAAGGGAACGCCCGCCCAGCGGCGGTTGTCGATCTCCAGCTTGATCGCGGCGTACGTGTCGGTCTTCGACGAGGCGTTGATACCGTCCTCGTCGAGATAGCCGATCACCTTCGCGCCACCCTGCCAGCCCGCGGAGTACTGGCCGCGCACGGTGTCCCGGCCCATGTCCTTCGGCAGCCGCACGGCGCCCAGGACCTTCGTCTTCTCGGCGGCCAGCGCGTCCGCGTCGAAGGAGGCCGGCTCCTCCATGGCCGTCAGGGCCATGAGCTGGAGCAGGTGGTTCTGGATGACGTCACGGGCGGCGCCGATGCCGTCGTAGTACCCGGCCCGGCCGCCGATGCCGATGTCCTCGGCCATGGTGATCTGCACATGGTCCACGAAGGACCGGTTCCAGATCGGCTCGAACATCGTGTTGGCGAAGCGCAGCGCCAGGATGTTCTGGACGGTCTCCTTGCCCAGGTAGTGGTCGATGCGGAAGACCTGGTCCGGGGCGAAGACCTCGTGGACGACCTTGTTGAGCTCCTCCGCCGAGGCGAGGTCGTGGCCGAACGGCTTCTCGATGACCGCGCGGCGCCAGGAGCCGCCCGTCTGGTCGGCCAGCTGGTGCTTCTTCAGCTGCTGGATGACCACCGGGAAGGACGACGGCGGCACGGACAGGTAGAAGGCGAAGTTGCCGCCCGTGCCCTGTGCCTTGTCGAGCTCCTCGATCGTGGAGCGCAGCCGCTCGAACGCGTCGTCGTCGTCGAACGTGCCCTGCACGAAGCGCATGCCCTGGATGAGCTGCTGCCAGACCTCCTCGCGGAAGGGCGTGCGGGCGTGCTCCTTGACCGCGTCGTGGACCTCCTGCGCGAAGTCCTCGTGCGCCCACTCGCGGCGGGCGAAGCCCACCAGCGAGAAGCCCGGCGGCAGCAGACCCCGGTTGGCGAGGTCGTACACGGCGGGCATGAGCTTCTTCCGTGACAGATCGCCCGTGACGCCGAAGATGACCAGGCCCGACGGCCCCGCGATACGCGGGAGCCGTCGGTCCGCGGGGTCACGCAGCGGGTTGCTGCTCGACACCTGTTCAGCCCTCCGAGGGGGCGAGGCGCTTGAGCTCGGCCTCGGTCGACTTCAGCAGGTCGGTCCAGGAGGCCTCGAACTTCTCGACGCCCTCCTCCTCCAGCAGCCGGACCACGTCGTCGTACTTGATCCCGAGCTTCTCGACCGCGTCGAGGTCGGCGCGGGCCTGCTCGTACGTGCCGGCGACGGCGTTGCCGCGGATCTCGCCCTGCTCCTCCGTGGCGAACAGGGTCGCCTCCGGCATGGTGTTCACCGTGTTCGGAGCGACCAGCTCGTCGACGTACAGGGTGGCCTTGTACGCCTTGTCCTTCACGCCGGTGGACGCCCACAGCGGACGCTGCTTGTTGGCGCCCGCCTTCTCCAGGGCGCTCCAGCGGTCCGAGGAGAAGACCTCCTCGTACGCCTGGTACGCCAGACGGGCGTTGGCGACGCCGGCCTTGCCGCGGGCGGCCTTGGCCTCGTCGGTGCCCAGCGCGTCGATCCGCTTGTCGATCTCGGTGTCCACGCGGGACACGAAGAAGGATGCCACGGAATGGATCTGCGACAGGTCCAGGCCGCGCTCCCTGGCCTTCTCCAGGCCGGTCAGGAACGCGTCCATGACCAGGCGGTAGCGCTCCAGGGAGAAGATCAGCGTGACGTTGACGCTGATGCCCAGGCCGATGGTCTCGGCGATGGCCGGGATGCCCGCCTCGGTCGCCGGGATCTTGATGAGCGTGTTGGGCCGGTCCACCAGCCAGGCGAGCTGCTTGGCCTCGGCGACCGTCGCCCGCGTGTGGTGCGCCAGGCGCGGGTCGACCTCGATCGAGACCCGGCCGTCCTGGCCACCGGTGGCGTCGAAGACCGGGCGCAGGATGTCGGCGGCGTCACGGACGTCCGCCGTCGTGATCATGCGGATGGCCTCTTCGACGGTGACCTTGCGGGCGGCGAGGTCGGTCAGCTGCGTGTCGTAGCCGTCGCCCTGCGAGATCGCCTTCTGGAAGATCGACGGGTTGGTGGTGACGCCCACGACGTGCTGCTGGTCGATCAGCTCGGCGAGGTTGCCGGACGTGATCCGCTTGCGCGACAGGTCGTCCAGCCAGATCGCGACGCCCTCCTCGGAGAGGCGCTTGAGTGCGTCTGTCATGGAAATTCCATCTCCTACGTGTCGTATATGAGCGTCAGCGCTGAGCTGCGGCGATCGATTCCCGCGCGGCGGCGGCCACGTTCTCGGGAGTGAACCCGAACTCGCGGAAGAGGACCTTGCCGTCGGCCGAAGCACCGAAGTGCTCCAGGGAAACGATGCGGCCGGCGTCCCCCACGTACTTGTGCCAGGTGAGACCGATACCGGCCTCCACCGCGACACGGGCCCGGACGGACGGCGGCAGGACGCTGTCCCGGTACCCCTGGTTCTGCTGCTCGAACCACTCCACCGACGGCATGGACACCACACGCGTGGGCACGCCGGCGCCTTGGAGCTGCTCGCGCGCCTCGACGGCGAGGTGTACCTCCGAGCCGGTGGCGATGAGGATGACCTCGGGCTCGCCCCCGTCGGCCTCGAACAGGACGTAACCGCCCTTGGCGGCGTCCTCGTTGGGCTCGTACGTCGGCACACCCTGACGGGTCAGCGCCAGGCCGTGCGGCTGGCCCTTGCCGAACTCCTTCGTCCAGCGCCCCAGGATCTCGCGCCAGACGATCGCGGTCTCGTTGGCGTCCGCCGGGCGCACGACGTTCAGACCCGGGATCGCCCGCAGCGCGGCCAGGTGCTCGACCGGCTGGTGGGTCGGGCCGTCCTCGCCGAGGCCGATGGAGTCGTGCGTCCACACGTACGTCACCGGCAGGTGCATCAGCGCCGACAGCCGCACCGCGTTGCGCATGTAGTCGGAGAACACCAGGAAGGTGCCGCCGTAGATGCGGGTGTTGCCGTGCAGTGCGATGCCGTTCATCTCGGCGGCCATCGCGTGCTCGCGGATACCGAAGTGGATCGTGCGGCCGTACGGGTCCGCCTCCGGCAGCGGGTTGTCCGCCGGGAGGAAGGAGCTGGTCTTGTCGATCGTGGTGTTGTTGGAGCCGGCCAGGTCGGCCGAGCCGCCCCACAGCTCCGGGATGACCCCGCCGAGGGCCTGCAGCACCTTGCCGGAGGCGGCACGCGTGGCCACGCCCTTGCCGACCTCGAAGACCGGGATCTTCTCCTCCCAGCCGGTGGGCAGCTCACCCTTGGCGACGCGGTCGTACTCCGCGGCGCGCTCGGGGTTGTTGTCCCGCCACTGCTGGTACGCCTTCTCCCACACCGCGCGGGCCGCCTGGCCCCGCTCCAGCGCCTTGCGGGTGTGCGTGATGACCTCGTCGGAGACCTCGAAGGACTGCTCCGGGTCGAAGCCGAGCACGCGCTTGGTCGCGGCCACCTCGTCGTCACCCAGCGCCGAGCCGTGTGCCGCCTCGGTGTTCTGCGCGTTCGGGGCGGGCCAGGCGATGATCGAGCGCATCGCGATGAACGACGGCCGGTCGGTGACCGCCTTGGCCGCCTCGATCGCGTCGTAGAGCGCGTTCGGGTCCAGGTCGCCGTCCGGCTTCGGCGCCACGCGCTGCACATGCCAGCCGTAGGCCTCGTACCGCTTCACCGTGTCCTCGGACACGGCCGTCTCGGTGTCGCCCTCGATCGAGATGTGGTTGTCGTCCCACAGCAGGATCAGGTTGCCGAGCTTCTGGTGGCCCGCGAGGGAGGACGCCTCGGCGGAGATGCCCTCCTGGAGGCAGCCGTCACCGGCGATGCAGTAGACGAAGTGGTCGAACGGCGACTCGCCCTCGGCGGCCTCCGGGTCGAACAGGCCGCGCTCGTAGCGGGCGGCCATCGCCATGCCCACCGCGTTGGCGACACCCTGGCCGAGCGGGCCGGTCGTCGTCTCCACACCGGTGGTGTGCCCGTACTCGGGGTGGCCGGGAGTCTTCGAGCCCCAGGTGCGGAAGGACTTCAGGTCGTCCAGCTCCAGGCCGAAGCCGGCCAGGTACAGCTGGGTGTAGAGGGTCAGGGACGAGTGGCCGGCGGACAGCACGAAGCGGTCCCGCCCGACCCAGTCGGCGTCCGCCGGGTCGTGCCGCATCACCTTCTGGAAGAGGGTGTAGGCGGCAGGCGCCAGGCTCATCGCCGTACCCGGATGGCCGTTACCGACCTTCTGTACGGCATCGGCGGCCAGGACACGCGCGGTGTCGACGGACCGCTGGTCCAACTCGGTCCACTCGAGGTCTGTGGTGGTCGGCTTGGTGCTCACCCTGGGTCAGGGCTCCTCTCCACATGTCGGAAGCCGGTGCATCGGGGCGCCCACCGGCCGCAGTCGAGCCTACCCCCGTGGGACGTGCGTTTTTTCGAGTCACTCCAGAGTGCCGGGGCTGATCCCGGTCCGCCTCCTGACTGGGCCGTACCGCATTCGACAGGTGAATACGGAGCCGCTCATCCGGGTGCTCAATCGAGCTTCGACGCGCCCTTCGGAAGGTGTCCGCCAACACGAGCCGACCCCCGCGAATGTCCGAGTCTGGGCAACGTCTAAAGTGGCGTGGTACGCGCGAGCCTTTACCGGGACTTCACAGGGGTGAGGCTTGCTGGGATGTCTCTGTAGGGGTGTGCGTGACGGCCGTTGAATCCCGTCCAGCGGGGATGATCGGGGCGGACCAGAGCCCGGCCCACCGGCCGTTCGGGGCCCGTGTCAAGGCGTTCGTGGCTCTCACCAAGCCGCGGATCATCGAGCTGCTGCTGATCACCACGGTGCCGGTGATGTTCCTGGCGCAGCAGGGTGTGCCCGACCTGACGCTGGTGCTGCTGACGTGCCTCGGTGGCTACATGTCCGCGGGCGGCGCCAACGCGCTCAACATGTACATCGACCGCGACATCGACGCGCTGATGGACCGCACCTCGCAGCGCCCGCTGGTCACCGGCATGGTCAGCCCGCGCGAGTGCTTCGTCTTCGGCATCACGCTGGCCGTCGCCTCGACGCTGCTGTTCGGCCTCACGGTGAACTGGCTGAGCGCCTGGCTCGCCCTCGGCGCGCTCCTCTTCTATGTGGTCGTCTACACGATGATCCTCAAGCGCCGTACCTCGCAGAACATCGTGTGGGGCGGCATCGCCGGCTGCCTGCCGGTGCTGATCGGCTGGTCCTCGGTCACGAACTCGATGTCGTGGGCGCCGGTCATCCTCTTCATGGTCATGTTCTTCTGGACGCCGCCGCACTACTGGCCGCTGTCCATGAAGGTCAAGGAGGACTACGCGCGCGTGGGCGTGCCCATGCTGCCGGTGGTCGCCTCCAACAAGGTGGTCGCCAAGCAGATCGTGATCTACAGCTGGGTCATGGTCGCCGTCTCGCTCCTGCTGACCCCGCTCGGCTACACCGGCTGGTTCTACACCTCGGTGGCGCTGCTGGCGGGCGGCTTCTGGCTCTGGGAGGCGCACGGCCTGCAGAACCGCGCGAGGGCGGAGGTGACGGGCGCGAAGCTGAAGGAGATGCGCCTGTTCCACTGGTCGATCACGTACGTGTCGCTGCTGTTCGTGGCCGTCGCCGTCGATCCCTTCATCCCCGCGCTGACACACTGACGTACGTCACAGGCCCCTGCCCTCGCCAGTCGATCTACTCGTGAGTAGCATCCTGGCCATGGCAGACACGCAGCAGGTTGACCCGAAGGCCGAGCGCAAGGTGGCCCGGCTGGCCAAGCAGATCTCCTCCTTCTCCCGGGCCCACGGCGGCGCCGAGGGCCAGATCGCCTATCTCGGCGAGCGCGGCGCCCGCATCGTCCTGGTCGGCGAGGACGGCACCTGGGGCGACCTGGTCGCCCCCTCCCACCAGATCGCCGGGAAGGCCGTGGAGAAGTCGGGCATCACGACCCACGAGTCCTTCGACGGCGCATTCGCGGCGAAGGTGAAGACGGGCCGTTACGAGTGGTCGCGGATGGCGGGGATCCAGGTCGGCGGTCCCAAGAACAGCTGAGCAGCCGGCCCAGGGGCGCGGGGCTGTATCAATGTGCTGCTCCGCCGCGTGGGCGCGACCAGCCACAACCGGTCCGCAGCCGCCCCGTGACCAGGACCCCCACCCCGGGACCGCCACCTCGAACCCGGTTCACCCGTTAGGACCCTTGAGAGCAACAGGGTCCACACCGGGAGGCCCGGATGATCGAAACGCCGTCGCTAGTGGACCAGTACTGCCACGGAGTGCTCCGCACCGAGCTGGGCCTCGGCACCTTCGAGGCCCACCTCAGCCGCACCGAGGGCCCGCCCGCCCCCGGCACCACCCTCTTCGACACCCAGACCGGCTTCGCCGTGCGGCGCTGGTGCCCGCCTCTGCTCGGGCTCGAACCGCACTGCGCGCCCGCCCGCTATCTGGCCCGACGCCGGGAACTGGGCGTCCTGGAGTCCGGCCGCCGGCTCCTGCGTGGCAGCGGCATCACCACGTACCTGGTCGACACCGGCCTCCCCGGCGATCTGACGGAACCCGGCGAGCTGGCCTCCGCCGGAGCCGCCGAGGCCCGCGAGATCGTGCGCCTGGAACTCCTCGCCGAGCAGGTCGCCGACACCTCCGGGACCGTCGAGTCCTTCCTCGCCAACCTCACCGAGTCGGTGCACGCGGCCGCCGCCGACGCCGTCGCCTTCACCTCGGTCGCGGGCGTACGGCACGGCCTCGCGCTCGCGCCGGAGCCACCCGGGCCGGGAGAGGTGCGCGGGGCGGCCGGCCGCTGGCTCGCCGGGCGCGGAGTCGGCGGGGAGCTGAGCGACCCGGTGCTGCTACGGCATCTGCTGTGGAGCGCGGTCGCCTCCGGCCGGCCGCTCCAGCTGCACGCGGGGCTGGGCGCGCCGGGCCTGCGGATCGACCGCACGGACCCGGTGCTGCTGACGGACTTCGTGCGGGCCACGGCCGGCCTGGGCACGGACCTCGTGCTGCTGCACGGCTACCCGTACCACCGGCACGCTGCCCATCTCGCCGGTGTCTTCCCGCATGTCCACGTCGACTGCGGCGCCGCCCTGGTCCGCACGGGCGCCGGGGCCGCGACCATTCTCGCGGAGATTCTGGAACTGGCCCCCTTCGGCAAGATCCTCTTCTCCACCGGCGCCCAGGGCCTGCCCGAACTGCACGTGGTGGGCGCCCGCCTGTTCCGCGAGGCCCTCGGGCGGGTGCTCGGCACCTGGGTGGCCGAGGGCGCCTGGTCACTCGCCGACGCGCAGCGGGTGGCGGGCATGCTGGCGTCGGGGAACGCGCGGCGGGTGTACGGGCTCGACTGGCTTGGCTAGTGCCGCGGCAGGCAACGTTTGCCCGTTGAGGAGCGGCGTTTGGTGCGTGCTCTCGGCGTGCCGGCCGGAAGCCCTCGTACTGGACGTAC
>NZ_JBEXSH010000310.1:0-9264 GCF_040613555.1 Streptomyces sp. NPDC006265 | reverse complement strand
CAACCTCGCCAAGCGTATAACGGACGAGACCACCCCAACCTGGCGAGGAACCTACTAGGGCGTAAGGGGCATCTCGTCTAGATCAAACGCCCTCTCAGATGCTTGATCCAGCGGCCCTTTGGCTGGAGGGCCGAGTGCGGGGCGACGACGCCGGTGATGAACCGGCGGATTTCGGTGAGCTTCTCCCAAATGATCGAGACTTCGTATGCCTGGAGCTCGGCCGGGTCCGAGCAGAACTTGTAGCCGTCCGTCCTGGTCCAGATCAGCGGGGGCCAGCCGCGTTCGGCAATGATGTCCCGCAGACAGGCCAGGCCCGCGCGGGAGGTGACTGGGCGACAGCTCGCTGGACCTGACCAGCTGGACGAAGGTCAGACCGGCCGGACGGGCCTCGAAGAGGACCTTGCGGACGGTGTCGGCGTGTCGCTGGGCGGCGGCTGATCTGCGCTCGGAAGCGCGAGGCATCGCCTACTCACCTTGCAGCAGTCGGGCCAACTCGCCGTCGACGTCCACCTTGCCGGTGTCGACCGCAGTCTCGATCCAGTCCAGCGTCGCCCGAACCCGGGCGACGTTCTCGTGGACGATGGTGCGTTCGTCGTCACCGAGCTGGCGATCGCGCAGGCCGGGGACGACACGGCCGGCCGCCGCGACGAAGGAGTGGCAGGCGGTGACCAGGTCCCTGAACTCCACCGTCCGGTCGATGTTGCGGATGGCCGGGGCGACGGAGCTGGTCTCCTCGAAGTGCTCGCGGGCCTGCCGGCCCCGCTCGACCTAGGCATGGTTGACCTGGTGGCGGGCGGTGTCGTCCGACATCGCCTTGAAGGCGACGTCCGGGCGCTGTCACGTTGTGGGGGTAGGTGTCTGATGGCACGTCGTGGCGTGGTGGAGCCCGGTTCCGGGCTGTGGTCAGGCCGTGGCGGCAAGGCCGGCGACGCCGGTGATCTGCTCCCAGATTGCGAAGCGGACGGTCATCTCGGCTCGGTAGTGATGTGCGGGCATCAGGTGGCGTCGGGGCCGGAAGTGGGGTGAGATGCCGCTGAACGCGGACAGGAACCGCTGGGCTGCGCCAACGCCGCGGAACCCCTTCATCGCCCGTTCGCGCTGCCTGGTCGGCTGGTGGCTGTTCTCCGCCCGGTTGTTCAGGCCCTTGTGTGAGCGGTGTTCGACGGAGGGCATGACCTCGCGGTGGGCGGCGCCGTAGGAGCGGAGCTTGTCGGTGACGATCACCCGCGGCACCGCGCCGGCGTTCTTCATCAGCCTGCGCAAGAAGCGCCTGGCCGCGGCCTTGTCCCGGCGGTCCTGTACGAGGATGTCCAGGACGTTGCCGTCCTGGTCGACCGCCCGCCACAGATACTTCTGCTCCCCATTGATCTTGATGAAGACCTCGTCCAGATGCCACTTGTCACCGGGCCTGGGGCGGCGGCGATGCAACTCGCGGGCGTAGGCCGGGCCGAACTTCACACACCAGCGGCGGACCGTCTCGTAGGAGACGACGACACCGCGCTCGAACATCAGCTCCTCGACCTCGCGGAAACTGAGCGGGAAACGGTGGTACAGCCACACACAGTGGGAGATGACCTCGACCGGGTACCGGTGCCCCTTGTACGACAGCGACGCGCGCCTCACGGACCGCCCCTCCCAGGCTGACCAACCGGAAGATCATCCCACCGGTCAGCCAACGTGACAGCGCCCCTTGACTCATCGCGCAGTTGTTCGCGCAACTTGTAGTCCAGGTTCGCCAGTGGCTCGTCGAGCAGGAGGATGCCGGTGCCGCGGGCCAGGGCGCGAGCCATCGCGACGCGCTGCTGCTGACCGCCGGAGAGCTGGGACGGCTTGCGCTTCTCGAAGTCCGCGAGCCCCACGCCCGACAGAGCATGCCGGACCCGGCGCCCGATCTCGTCCCGGGACAGCCCGGCCCGCTTCAGCGGAAAGGCCACGTTGTCGAACACATTGAGATGCGGGTAGTTGATGAACTGCTGGTAGACCATGGCGGTGTCGCGCCGCCACACCGGCGTCCGCAGGAAGTCGACTCCCGCCCGGGTCAGCGAGCCGGAGTCCACTTTCTGCAGGCCGGCCAGGGCCCGCAGCAGCGTGGTCTTCCCGGCCATCGTCCGGCCGATGACGGTGTGGAGCCGTCCCGGCTCGAAGGTGGCGGTCACGTTCTTCAGGTGGTCGACGCCGTCGACGGTCAGGCACAGATCAGTGGCGTTGAGGTTCATCGGACCGCTCCAGACAGGTTCCCCTTGGACAGCAGGCGCTCCACCCAGAGGGCGAGCAGGATCAGCGGTGCCACGCCGAACAGCGCGGCGGCGGACAGCGTCCACCACGGTGGAACGGATGAGTTGAGGGCGACGACTGCCTGGGGCAGGGTCTGAACCTCGGTGAAGGTCAGCCGGAAGGCGAAGAAGAAGTCGTTCCAGCCGAAGACGGCGCAGAACATCGCCGCGACGGTCAGCCCGGGCAAGGAGTTCGGCAGGATCGCCCGTAGGAAGGTCTGGAACGGCGGGCAGCCGTCCAGCATCGCCATCTCGTCGATCTCCCGGGGGATGCCGTTGAAGAAGTCCACCATCACCCAGACGGCGATCGGCAGCAGGAGCGCCACCGTCACGATGACCAGGCCCGGGATGGTGTCCAGGAGGCCTCCCCACTGCAGGAGGTAGAAGAAGGGGATTACCAGGACGACGGGCGGCATGATCCGCTGGGAGACGAAGAAGACGATGTCGCTGTTCTTGATGAAGCCCAGCTTGAACCGGTACCGGGACAGCGCGTATGCGGCCAGGGACCCGAGCGCCAGGCTGATGGCCGACGCGGCGACGGTGACGATGGCACTGTTGACGAAGGGACCGACCACATCGACGCCCCCGGCTCCACCGAAGATGTTGCGCCAGCCAGTGAGCGTAGGCTCGTACTGCGCCCAGGGGATGTAGGTGGGACCGCCCTGGACAGCGTTGGCGTTCTTGAAGCTGGTCGTCATCGCCCAGAAAAGCGGTCCCGCCACGAAGCAGGCCCACAGGGCGATCACGGTGTACTTGAACACGGGATAAAGGCGCGACCTCATGAGTCCCCCTTCAGCTTGAAGGCCCTGGTAAGCAGGGCGGCGACGACCGTGAGCGTGACGATCATCAGGACCAGGTAGGTCAGGGACATCGCCCCGCTGTAGCCGGTCTGCTGATCGCGGAGCCCCTGGATGTAGAGGTAGTAACCCGGGGTCTCCGTGGAGGACCCCGGCCCGCCGGACGTCAGGACGTAGACGCTGTCGGAGAGCTTGGACGCCTCGATCAGCCGGATGACGACCGCCGCGACCGAGACGGGTGCCATCAGCGGGAAGGTCACCTTCCGGAAGGTGCGCCAGGTGCCGGCGCCGTCGATCGCGGCGGCCATGAACGGTTCCCTGGGCAGGCTGAGCAGGCCGGCCAGCAGCAACAGGAACATGAAGGGGGTCCATTGCCAGACTTCGACGGTCATCAGGGCGACCAGGGCCGGTCCGGACTCGGTGAGCCAGGGGATCTTCGTCAGGCCCAGCATCCCCAGCAGGTCGTTCACCGGGCCCAGTGATTCATGGAAGATCGTCTGCCAGATGGCGGCCATCACCACGGGCGTGGTCATCATGGGGACGAGGAACAGCACCGCCAGAATCTGCGGCGCCATCGGCGCGGGCGAGGGAGTCGCCGCCCGACTCCATCAGGCGGGTGCGGCGTGCCTCCACTTCGGCGTGATCCAGCAGGAGGTGCTGGACGGCCGTGCCGAGGGCGGGGTGGCGCACCAGGTCGTACCACCGGTCGGGGCAGGTGGCGAGGATGCGCCAGCCGGCACCTTCGCCGAACTCAAGAGGCAGTCCCAGGGAGGCGTGTTCGGAGATCTGCCACCGCTCGGGCCGGGCGGGGTCTTGCAGCAGGCGGGCGAGCGGGGCCAGGGGGTACTCGAGGACCGCGTCGAAGAGGGCCGGGGGCACGGGCGGGTACGGCTCGGCATCGAAGCTGTAGCGGTGGGGGTTCCAGTCGTCGACGACCCGCTCCAGGTCGGTGTCGTGCAGCTGCGCAAGCAGGCCGATCGCGTCGTTGATCTGGCCGGGGTGCCGGGCCAGGCCGATGGTCATCCGGGCCGCTGACCGGGCCGGGACCAGGGCGCCGAGGACTGCGATCGCCCCACCCGCCAGGAGCATCGCGGCAGGCTGTCTCCTCGGGGACTTCGTCGATTTTCCTGGCATGCAACGACACCGGCCCTCCCCATACACGACGTCGGCCTACACGACCACAACTGGTCGTGAAGGCCGATGTCACGTTCAGCGCCAGGATTCGCCAGCAGTGTGCTGCAGCTGCCGGGGTCGGGGCGTTTCGCATCGTAGCCAGGGCTGTAGCCACCGGCGGTCACCTCGGCGGCAACGCGTGTCCACCCGTATTCGGCCTTCGGCCGGCGGATGCCGTCAACGCACGGTTCGGCTCGCGGCACGAGCACCTGTCCGACGGCGCACGCGTCCGGCTGAGCCCGCGGAGTTTGTTACACCACTGCCAGGACGTCCGCGACGAATACCAGGGTGGAGCCGCCGGGAACGCCTTTCTGCTCGTTAGAGCCGTAGCCGAGACTGGGAGGGACGACGATCAGGAGTCTGCTGCCGACTCTCGTTCCTATGAGGGCGCGATCGAGTTCCTATGAGGGCGCGATCGAGCCCTTCGAGGAGGTTGTGGCGGCCGCTGACGACCGGAGCGGGGCCGTGGCTCCAGGAGGCGTCGAACAGGGCGGCCTGCTCCTTGCCCCGATTGGTGCCCCAGACGGCGCCGGCGCGCCTGAGCACGATCGTCTGGCCTTTGCGTACGGTGGGTCCCGTCCCGTCGACGAGCTGTCGGGAGATGAGCTTGTTCGGTGGTGCCGTATCGGGTACGGAGATCGATACGGTGGAGGAGCTGGCCCGGACGCCGGGCAGTCCGGCGGTGCTGTCGTGCTGTTCTCTCTTGACGGTGGCCTTGGCGTCCACGGCATCGACGAGGTCCACTGCGAATACCACCGTGTCGGTCGGCGATACTCCGATGCCGGGGTTGCCGGATGTGCCGTAGGCGGCGGCCGGCGGCGCTACCACCAGGATCCGACTGCCGACCCGCTGGCCCTGCACGGCTCGGTCGAGAGCGGGAAGGACGCTGTCCTTGCCGACAGCGAACACCACGGGAGTCACCCTGTGGCCGCTCCCTTTGTAAGTGGAGGGCAGGTATTTGCTCTTCTTCCACGTGCGTGCCGTGTAGTTGACGACGGCGATGTCGTGGGTCCCGACGGTCGGGCCGTCTCCCTTGATGATGGGCGTCACGACGAACTCGCCGCTCGGGCTGGTGTTGGGAATGGTGATCGTCGCCTGGTGCCCGAACCTTCCCGCAGCCTTCGGCAGGTTGGCGTCGGTGGCGACCGCTGGCGGGACGGGTCGGTGGGACACGGAGACGGTCGGAGCGGGAAGCGGGCGATGCCCCTCACCCGGGCTGGACGGATTCTTCTCACCGCTGCAGCCCACGAGGGCCAGAGTACAGGCGATGACGGGTACGGCGATACGGCGCATTGTTCTTTCCTGGTCGATGAGGTGATGGTGCCCACCGCTGGGCGGTCAAAGACGGTTCTTTCCCGCCCTCCGCACGTGGAGTAGCCCTGCCAGCCAGGCTCCGGCGAACAGTGCGCATGCGGACTCGAGGAATCCGATCGGTCCACCTCCGCCAGTGGCCCGGTCACTGACGTAGAGGATCGAAAGAAGAGTTCCGAAGAAGAAGAGAACGGCAGAGGAAGCGCCGAAGGCCGGTGCCTTATTCATGGGGTTCCTTGAAGGTCGTTGAGGTCGTAGAGGCGTGGGCCGAGTCGTTGGCGCCCCACCAGCCGATCGTTGAAAGGGGTCGGCAGATCGGGTCTCGCCCGGCGGCCGCGGACGGCCGCCGGGCGAGAGGCTGCTGAGGAATAGGCTCAGTCGCTCAGCAACGGACGTAGGAGTAGTAGAGAGACGAAACCGGGTACGACCCCACCCACTTGGACGTGGCGAACACCTTCAGGCATTTGGAGCGTTCCTTCGCCCGGTAGGCCGCCCATACGATCAGTGCCAAGTGCACGCCGAGGATGGCGGCTATGGCCCCCGCGTACACGTTGATGGCTGCGACGACCGCGGCGATGAATCCCCAGGCGCCGAGGAGGTAGGGCCCCTCGTTCGCCAGCTTCTTCGTCGCCCACCAGTTGAAGTAGATGCGGACCGAGGAGCCTGTGTGCCATCCGGCGTCCCAGCCCCAGGAGTCCCAGTAGGACCACGAGTGGCCGACGGCCTTGCCCCAGAAGTAGTACTTGGTGCGCCACCGGTGCCACTTGCCGTTGAGATCAACCTGGTTGACTGGATCGGCGCTTGCATACTCGTAGGCGTTGTCGCTGCCGCCCAGGACGGGGTCCATCGACAGGAAGCGTCCCTGGGACGGGTCGTACAGGCGGACCCCCATCAGGATGGCCCCGGTCGGGGTCTCGCTGGAGCGGAGTTCGCTGCCAAGCCAGCCGTACCGCGCGGTGGCGCTGCCCGACGCGAGGTTGCCGTACTCGTCCTGCCGCAGCACGGTCGGGGCCTTGGTCGGGTCGAGGGGCAAGGTCACGCCGATGTCGCCGTGGATGCCGGTGAGCTGTAGGGAGGTGCCGTCCGTCGCCCCGGTGATCGCTTCGAGGGTGCCGGTCAGGCCCCGCACGTTGCGGGAGATGGTGCCGGAGGAGTCCTCGGCCACCCAATCGGGGCTGTCATTCGCCGAACCGTAGTGGTTCGCCTTCTGCCCCGTCTGTGACCAGGTGCCGTCGGTGTTCTGACGTTCCGTGGTCCAGGAGGCCAGGCGTCCGGCCGCGTCGAGGCCCCACGTCTGACGCTGGGTGCCAGTGGTCTGCCGGCGGAGCAGGTCGTGGGCGTAGTACTCGATGGTTGCGCCGCCGGCCTGAGTGGTGGTCCGGCCGGAGGCGTCGTAGCTCACGCCGGAGGCGATGAGGCGGTCGGCGCTGTCGTAGGTGTTGGTCACCGTTGTGGCGCCCGTGTCGGTGCAGCCTGTCCCGGCTGTTCCGGTGCTGGTGGCCAGGCCTGTGCGGTTGCTGTTGGCGTCCAGCGTATAGGCGCGCCGGGTGCAGGTCTCGTCCGCGGCGGTGTCGTCGGTACGGACAAGTCGGCCGGTCTTGTCGTAGACGTGGTTTCGTTCGGTGGTGTCTCCTGCGGTGCCGCTGTGGTGGACGATCTGCCCGTGCGTGGAGTAGTCCACGGTGTCGGCCAGCAGGATCGTTCCGTCCGAGTCACGGGTGTAGAGGCGGGCGGTGTCCTCGCCGACCTCGTTGAAGCTGAGGTTCAGGGTGTAGCCACCGGGCAGGGTTTCGGTGGTGAGTTCTCCGTCCGGGCCGTAGGCGGCGGTGAACGTGCCCGCCACCGAGTCGGTCATGGAGGTCGGCAGCCCGCGGGGCTCCTTCGTCGTGTCGTAGGTGAAGGTCGTAGTGGACGGGGCTGAGTCGTTGACCTTTACTGGTCGGCTGCGATCCTCGATCCGCTGGTGACCGTGCTGGTGGGACTCGTGCGGCGGGAAGGGATCTGGCTGGCGAGCGCCGTGATGGTGACGGACGTCTTCGGAAACTGGTGGGGCAACCGGCACTGGCTGCAGGACGATCCTGCGAAGCTGCTGCCTCTGTTGCCCATCACCTTCTTCGGCCTGTTCGTCGTTGCATTCTTGCTCCCCTTGCATCGCACGGTTGCCGGCCCGGCTGGCAGGCCCCAGGCGGCCCGGCCGGCCGCCTGACGACTCACCGTCGCGCAGCCTTGAAGCACCGGCACCTCGCCGACGAAAACGACACCTTGCCGACGAGCGCCCCGCCGGAACACCCACCGGGGGGGGCGTCACCATCATCACTCGTCGGCACCGTGAACGCCGCTCTCGTCGGCATTTTCAACGCCGGGCAACAGCTGATGGAGGCGGTGCGCCGCTTGAGGATCTGCTCGATCTGGTGGGGCGGCAGGACCTGGCCGGGCTTCTTCTTGCCCTGGGCCGCTTCCAGGGCCTGGCGGTGCTCGGCGCAGACGGCGGCCAGTTCGTCGATGGCCGCCTCCGGCAGGAACAGCAGCACCGAGGTGTGGCCGGCCGCTTCCGTGCCGATGCCCTTCTTCCCGGCGCTCGCGGCGACCTGCGCTCCGGCGAACGCGGCCAGCTCGGCGGGCCAGTCGGCCTTCTGAAGGGCGTGCTGTACCTTCGCCGGCACCAGGCGGGTGCGGGCGGCCTTCTCCCCGAGGTCCTGCTCGACTCCGAGCCGGATGGCTCGCTTCCAGGACTGGCTGGAGACCCGGATGCGGGAGGCGTTGCCGTAGCGGACCTGCTTGGGGGAGCCGAGGTCGTCCCGGTTGAGGTTGGCGGCGGGCACCGACTGCAGGGCGCTCAGGTCCAGATAGAGAGTCATCGGTCGTTCTCCTCAGCGGAATCGGAGGGGGCGGGGTCGGTCGTGCCGGCGGCGGTGCGGAAGTAGCTTTCGAGCCAGCGGGTGGCGATGCGGTCGCGGCTGCGGTTCCACCAGGCGAGGTCCTCCAGGAGGACCGCCCAGTCGATGGTGATGCCGCCGGACTGGAGCTGGCGGGTAAGGGCGGGCAGGCCCGGATGGATGGCGTCGCTGCTCTGGCGGGCCATCAGGTGAAGAGCGCTTTCGGCGGAGTTCGCCTTCATCACGCCCTTGGCGACGGCCTGGCCGAGCGAGGCCCCGAGGTTGGAACGCTCAAACCAGGAGACGGACGCGCTGTCGTCGGGCGTGGTGTCACGGGCCGAGCGGGGACGTGCGGCGATCAGCGAGGCCACCGCGTAGTACGCCCGCCGGACATCGCCATGGTGCTGGTCGTCGTGGTCACGCAGCCACGGCACCAGATAGCGGTGCATGTAGTTGCACCGCTCCACCGGCAGCCCGAGCCCGCGCCGCAGGGCGGCACGGGTCTGCGTGGAAGCGCACACGCGGTGCACGTAGGCGACGAACCGGTCCGAGACGCGGACGGGCTTGGAGGTCGGCGGAGCAGATGCCGCCGGCACGGAATCGGTCATGACACATCCCTGATGCGGGGAAAGGGGTGAGGTGACAAATGCGCCGACCGTGTCGGCGTGGGCCCAGCCGGGCGGGTTCAGTCAGTGGCGGAGGGCAGCAGCAGTGCGAAAAGAAGGCCGCGGGCGCGGTGTCTGAGGGGCCTCGTGTTTCCCGGACAGGCTTCTGACCGTTGATTTCACGCGGCGATTCGCAACTTGTCGTACTCGGCGTGGACTTCGCGCGGAG
>NZ_JBEXSH010000309.1:0-9302 GCF_040613555.1 Streptomyces sp. NPDC006265 | reverse complement strand
CAGGCAGCGGCACGGAACGGTCGTCACCGGCATCCGCGTTGGTGTCCGTGCCGGCCCAGGGCGTCGCCCCCGCGGGCACACCAGGCGCCGCCGGAGCCCCGGAAGCACCTGCGGCGGCATCGGAGTCACCGCCTCCGGCCGCCGGCCACGAGGCACCACTGCCCGGCGCGGCGGGCGCACCCTGCGCGGGACTCACCGAACCGGAACCAAGCCCGGCACCAGAGCCGGAACCAGGAGCGGAACCAGAGCCGGAATCCGGCTCCTCGGCGGCAGAAGCCACCTGACCCCCGGCTCCCGCCCCCGCACCCCGACGATCCGGAATCCCCAGCTTGTCCGCCGCATCCTGCAACCACTCCGGCGGAGTCAGCAGGAACGACGTCTGATTCAGATCCACCCGCGCGGCGGGCGCCGCCGGCGCAGGCTCGTCCGCCGCGTCCGGACGGCCGTACTCCTCCTCGTACCGGCGGATCACCTCACCCACCGGCAACCCGGGCCACAGCGTCGCCTCACCGCTGTCCCGCGCGATCACCAGCCGCTGCGCACCACCGTCCGACCGCGGCCCGTCCGCCCGGTCCTCGGCCCACACCACGAACCCGAGATCGAACTCCCGCACCCGCACCTCACGATGCTGGTACGACGGCAGATCCCCGTTGATCCACTCTTCCGCACGCTCCTGCGCCTGCGCGAAAGTCACCATCGCCGACCTCACTCCCCCACGGCCGAGGACGACACCGCACCCACCGGCACCACACGCGCGAACCCGCCGTCCACCATCAGGTTCGCCACCGTCTCCAACTCCGGCGGATTGCCCGCCAGCCGCGACAGGAAGACATCCAAGTCGTCCCCGCACGGCAGCAGCAACCGCTCCACCCGCTCCGGCGGCGGCACCGAGGGATCCACATCCCGCACGTCGTCGTACGCGCAGAACCACACCGAACCGATCCGCTCGCCCTTCACCTTCACGGCCAGCAGCCCGCCCTGGACGAACGAGATCCCCAGATAGTCCTTGGTCAAATGGTCACGCAGACACTTGTTGACGTACACCAGGTCATTGACCGCGGCCTCGTCGCGCACCGTGAAGAACGGCTGGTCCAACAGCAGCCCCAGCTCCGCGTCCAGCGCGGCACCCACCGGCGCGCAGCCACCCGCCGCCTTCAGGAACGACCGGTACGCACCCGGCAACCGGTAGCCGAGGTCCTCCTCGACGCCCTGCACCTGCGACTCCGTCACCGCGACACCCGACTTCGGCAGCCCGAAATGCGCCGGCCGCGTCTCCTGCAACGGCCGCGTGCCGCGCTTGGAATGGTCGACACCCGACGTCGCCACACCCCCGTGATGCCGCAGCAGCGCCTTCACCTCGACCGGAACCAACTCCAGCCGCCGCGTGCCCACCACGTGGTGCCACGTCCAGCCGTGCGGCGTCGCCACCGCCGGCACGGTGTCCCACAACTCGTGCCCGGACGCCGACAGCGCCGTGTTCGCCGACACGTAGTCCGTCAGCCGCAACTCATCGACACCGAAGCCCTCCGGCGGCTCCGCGATCTCCGCGGCCGCGCGCGCGTAAGCCGAGAAGTCGGGGTAACCGTGCTCGTCGACCCGTACCCCTCTCGGGTGACGTGCCGCCCGGACCGGATCCGGGAAGTGCACGACCTGCCCGGCGTAGGCCGCGTTCGGCGGCGCGGCTTGCTGCCCGAGCCGACCTGTCGTCATGGCGGTTGCCCCCTGCGGCACTCTGTACGACCCGTATTGACCACCCTTGGCGCACTACGACCCGTATCGACTGTCACTGCACGCGCCGACTGCGGATCACCCTCCGGTTCACTGCATCGAGCTCCGAACGGATCACCGCATCGCCCGCGGTGCCGACAGCCTATGCGGTACGACGACACCGGTCACCGGCACCGGCCGGCACCCCCTCCGCTTCCGTGACCAGGCGTCACCCCACCGTGACGGCACACCCCGCTATGGGCGTGTCGCCGCGCCCCAGCTTCCGCACCAGCCGCGGCATTTGGCAGTCTGTGACCCCCGGGGGATGCACGAGGGGAAGACGATCATGAATGCCACGCAGACGGGACCACACGCCGGCAGGTCCGCCGACCCACCAAGCGGCGACCCCCGAGGCGGCACCCACCGCACCGGCCCCGCCGGCGACCCACGAGCCACCGATCCCCGCAGCGGCGACCCCCGCATCGGCTGGAGCGCCACCGAGGCAGCCCACGCCCCAACCCTCCGCCACCGCCGCGACGGCATCCTCCCCACCGTCGCCGCCGCCCTCTCCGTCCGCGGCGCCACCCTCACCGGCACCGCCGCCCGGGCCGACACACCCCCCGCCCTGCACCCCCTCGTCCAGGACTTCCTCGACACCCTCACCAGCGCCCAGCGCGACCGCTACACCGGCCGCTGCGCCGAAACCATCCTCATCTCCCGCCACATCGCCGCCGCCGACACCGCACGCAGCAAACGCGCCGCACGCAAACCCATGACCAACGGCGAGGCACGCAAAGCTCTCAAGCAGGCCAAACTCACCACCCGACGCATCCGCGAGGACGGCGACCCCCTCCACGGCGGCTTCGCCACCCCATGCCGCGCCTGCACCGCGCTCAGCGCCCACTTCGGCGTCCGCATAGTCGACCCGGCGTCCCAGAACGGCTGACGCCCCCCCCACACGGCCGCACCCCGGCGCGCACCCACGCACGCCAGCACCCCCATGACCTCGACGAGACGAAGGGCAGATGCACACCGACCGCACCTCCACCACCCGCTTCGCCGTACCCGTCGACGCCGCCCTGCGCGCCGCCGGCTGGCAACCCGGACGCTGGGACATCAAACAAGCCGAGATCTGGGCCGACGCCCTGCGCGACCACGCCTCCCCCGCCGGCCACCGCCACACCGTCTTCCCCGCCGCCGTCGAGGCCTGGGCCGAATTCGGCGGACTCCACATCACCCCCACCGGCCCCGGCCGCCAGGTCGCCCCCGCCCACCTCCACCTCGACCCGCTGCACGGCCTCCACATGGCCCGCACCCTCGGCGACCTCGGCCGCGCCCTCGGCACCGACGTCTGCCCCCTCGGCGCCGAAACCGACAGCCAGGCCCTCCTCGCCATCGACACCGACGGCCGCGTCTACACCCTCGACCACACCGGCGACTGGTACCTCGGCCCCGACATCGACCGGGCCCTCGCCACCCTCATCGCCGGCACCCAGCCCCCACGCCTCACCACGGCCTGACCACCGGCCGGCCACCGACCGGACCGGACTACGACGCCGGAATCACCGCCGACACCCGGAAACCCCCCGCATCCGTCGGCCCCGACACAAACACCCCACCCAGCGCCGAAACCCGCTCCTTCATCCCCACCAGCCCGTTCCCACCGGACGGCAACCGCGCCGACGACGCCGCCTCCTCAGGCGGCTCGTTCTCCACCTGCATCGCGATCTCCGACACCCGATGCGCCAACCGCACATACGTCTTCGCCCCGGCCGCGTGCTTGTGGACGTTCGTCAACGCCTCCTGCACCACCCGATACGCCGTCTGCTCCACCAGCGGCGCATACGACCGGACATCCCCCTCCACCGACAACGCCACCACCATCCCCGCGGCAGCCGACTGCCCCACCAACTCCTCCAGCTCCGACAGACACGGCCCCTCGTCATCCGCCGCCCGCGAAGCCGCCGCAGCCGCGGCCGCAGCCACCCCCACCGCCGCCAACGGCACCGAAGCCGCCGGCTCCCGCCGCTCACCGCCACCGCTGCGCAGCACCCCGAGCATCTCCCGCAGCTCCGTCAGCGCCTGCCGCCCCATGTCCCCCACCAGAGCCGCATTCCTGACGGCCTTCTCCGGATCCTTCCGGGCCACCGCCTGGAGCGCCGCGGCATGCACCACCATCAGACTCACCCGGTGCGCCACGACATCGTGCATCTCCCGCGCGATCCGCGTCCGCTCCTCGCTGCGGGCCCACTCGGCCCGCTCCTCCGCCCGCTCCGCGAGCAACTGAAGCTCCCGCTCCAGACTGTCCGCCCGCTCCCGCAGGCTTTCCATCAGCCGCCGCCGCGCCCCCACGTACAGACCGAGCAGCACCGGAGGCGCCGTGAAGCCCAGCGACATCGTGATCGCCGCGAAGGGCACGAACCAGTCCCCTATGTCCAGGTCCCCCCGCGACATGTCCTGCCGCGTCTTCACGAACGTCACGATCAGCGTCCCCACCAGCGACATCCCCGCCAGCGAGGCGACGATCCGCCGGGGCAGCTCCGCCGCGGCCAGGGTGTACAGGCCGACGATGCCCATCAGGAAGCCCATCTCGGCCGGCGTGATGGCGATCGAGACCAGCACGACGGCGATCGGCCACCGCCGCCTCACCAGCAGCACGGAACCGGCCACCAACCCGAAGACGGCCCCCGCCGCCACCGGGATCCCCGCGTCCCGCGCGAACGGGATCCCCTCCAGCGCGCACTCCAGCGCGGACACCACGGCCAGACTCACATCGAACACGGCGCTACGCCGTCTGGCCCACCACCACGGCCCTCCCCGGGCCGTCACACGGTCTTCCCCCGTCGCGGTCATGCCTCTCAGCCTACGGGCGGCCCCCGCCGGTTTTCCGGCGCATTTCCCGGACTGGCCTACACCACACTCCGTGACCGTTCGGCTGCGATACCACCCGATATCCCTCGAACTGCTGAATCGCTCACCGTTCGATCCCGGAACCGATCATTCCGCCCGGACGGTATGCGTATGACACGTGCACCCGGCAAGTACGCCGACTTCGAGGAGCTGCGGGAGAGAGCGGTGGCGCTCCGCCGCGCAGGGCTGAGCCGACGCCAGATCCGCGACCGACTGCACGTCGACAACAACGACATCCTCAACCGTCTACTGGAAGGCGAACCGCCACCGGCCTGGACCAAGCGCCCGAACGCGAAGGACGACCTCCGCGAGCGGGCCAGGGAACTACGACTCCAGGGCTGGACGTACGACCAGATCCAGGTGGAGCTGGGGTGCTCGAAGAGTTCGATCTCGCTGTGGGTGCGGGATCTGCCGAAGCCGGAGCGTCGCGACCCGACGGAGCAAGCGAAGCTGGCAGCGCGACGGAGGTGGGAGCACGAGTTGGCGGTGCGCGACGAGGAACGGCAACAGACCAAGGAAGCGGCCGAGCAGGCGATCGGCGAGCTCTCCAACCGCGAGCTGTTCCTGGCCGGAGTCGTCCTCTACTGGGCCGAGGGCGCCAAGGACAAGGCGCACAGCCGACAGCGCCGCGAGAACCTCCAGTTCATCAACAGCGACCCGAACGTCATCGGCTTCTTTCTGCGCTGGCTCGATTCACAGGGCGTCCACCGCGATCGCCTCCGGTTCCGCGTGTACATCCACGAGTCGGCGGACGTAACGGAAGCCGAGTCCTACTGGGCCAAGCTTGTCGACGTGGACGCCTCAGCCCTTCAACGCACCACACTCAAGAAGCACAACCCGAGAACCGTCCGCAAGAACATCGGTGACTCGTACCGAGGCTGCCTGGCCATCTACGTCACGAGGAGTGCCGACCTGTACCGTCGCATGGAAGGCGCCTGGTACGGCATAGTAGGGGGCGCCGCTCGGCGACCTGACTAATTGTCCGGTTTGGCCGGGTTTATTCCCCCGTGGTGTAATTGGCAGCACTGTGGCTTTTGGTGCCATCTGTCCGGGTTCGAGTCCTGGCGGGGGAGCACATGCTCACATTCGGGCCCTGGTCGGCGACAGCCACGTCAGGGCCCGCTCTCGTGTCCCCCACAAAACCCCCCGGTATCCTGCGGATGTCACCCCACCCCATCCACAGCCGAAGGGCATCCCGTGAGCGCCAACCGCCCGGCAGCCGTCGTCGTTCTCGCAGCGGGTGAGGGCACCCGTATGAAGTCGGCCACACCCAAGGTCCTGCACGAGCTCTGCGGTCGCAGTCTCGTGGGCCATGTGCTCGCCGCCGCGGGCGAGCTGAACCCCGAGCACCTGGTCGTCGTGGTCGGCCACGCCCGTGAGAAGGTCACCGCCCACCTCGGCGGCATCGCCCCCGAGGTCCGCACCGCCGTACAGGCGGAGCAGAACGGCACGGGGCACGCCGTGCGGATGGGGCTGGAGGAGCTGGGCGGGGCCGTCGACGGGACCGTCGTCGTCGTGTGCGGCGATACGCCCCTGCTGACGGGCACGACCCTGCGGGCCCTGGCGGCCACGCACTCCGCGGACGGCAACGCGGTGACCGTGCTGACCGCCGAGGTACCGGATGCGACGGGGTACGGGCGGATCGTCCGTGACGACGCCACCGGAGCGGTGACCGCCATCGTCGAGCACAAGGACGCCACCGATGCCCAGCGGTCGATCCGGGAGATCAACTCGGGTGTGTTCGCCTTCGACGGGCAGTTGCTGGCCGACGCGTTGAAGAAGGTGCGGACGGACAACAGTCAGGGTGAGGAGTACCTGACCGATGTGCTCGGGATCCTGCGTGAGGCGGGGCACCGGGTCGGGGCGTCGGTGGCCGGCGACCATCGCGAGATCGCGGGGATCAACAACCGTGTGCAGTTGTCGGAGGCGCGCCGGATCCTGAACGACCGGCTCCTCACCGAGGCGATGCTGTCCGGCGTGACCGTGATCGATCCGGCCACGACCTGGATCGACGTCACGGTCACCTTCGAGCAGGACGCGGTCGTCCACCCGGGCACGCAGCTGCACGGCGCGACGCACGTGGCCGAGGGTGCGGAGGTCGGGCCCAACTCGCGGCTGACCGACACCCGGGTGGGTGCGGGTGCGCGGGTCGACAACACCGTGGCCGCGGGCGCCGAGGTCGGCGCGGACGCGACCGTGGGTCCGTACGCGTATCTGCGTCCGGGGACGAGGCTGGGTGCGAAGGGCAAGATCGGGACGTACGTGGAGACGAAGAACGCGTCGATCGGTGAGGGGACGAAGGTGCCTCACCTGTCGTACGTGGGTGACGCGACGATCGGTGAGCAGACGAACATCGGTGCCGCGAGCGTGTTCGTGAACTACGACGGCCAGGAGAAGCACCACACGACCATCGGTTCGCACTGCCGGACGGGCTCGGACAACATGTTTGTGGCGCCTGTCACGGTGGGGGACGGGGCGTACACCGCCGCCGGGTCCGTGATCACGAAGGATGTGCCGGCCGGTTCGCTGGCTGTGGCCCGTGGTCAGCAGCGGAATATCGAGGGTTGGGTGGCTCGGAAGCGTCCGGGGAGCGCGGCCGCGAAGGCGGCGGAGGCGGCTTCCCGGGAGTCGGCCGGCGAGGGCTGACCGGAAAGCGATGCCTGAAACACGGCGTACGGTGATAAGTGCACACCCGCACCCCCACCAGCTGAGACGGCCTCCGGCAAGCCGGCTGCGAGGTTTCTCGACACCTAGCTGCGACACCTCTGAGGAGACAGTGCTGTGACCGGGATCAAGACGACCGGCGAGAAGAAGTTGATGTTCTTCTCCGGCCGCGCCCACCCCGAGCTTGCCGAGGAGGTCGCCCAGCAGTTGGGTGTCGGGGTTGTCCCGACGAAGGCCTTCGACTTCGCGAACGGTGAGATCTATGTGCGTTATCAGGAGTCGGCGCGTGGCGCGGACTGCTTCCTGATCCAGAGCCACACGGCTCCGATCAACAAGTGGATCATGGAGCAGTTGATCATGATCGACGCGCTGAAGCGTGCGTCGGCCCGCTCCATCACGGTCATCGTGCCGTTCTACGGTTACGCGCGGCAGGACAAGAAGCACCGTGGACGTGAACCGATTTCGGCGCGTCTGATCGCGGACATGATGAAGACCGCGGGGGCGGACCGGATCCTGACCGTGGATCTGCACACGGATCAGATCCAGGGCTTCTTCGACGGTCCGGTGGACCACCTGTTCGCGCTGCCGCTACTGGCGGACTACGTGGGGCGGAAGGTGGACCGGGAGAAGCTGACGGTCGTGTCGCCGGACGCGGGCCGGGTGCGGGTCGCGGACCGCTGGTGCGACCGGCTGGGTGCGCCGCTGGCGATCGTGCACAAGCGGCGTGACAAGGACGTCGCGAACCAGGTCACCGTCCACGAGGTCGTGGGTGAGGTGAAGGGTCGCGTGTGTGTCCTGGTGGACGACATGATCGACACCGGTGGGACGATCTGTGCCGCTGCGGACGCGCTGTTCGCGCACGGTGCGGAGGATGTGATCGTGACGGCGACGCACGGCGTGCTGTCGGGCCCCGCGAGCGACCGTCTGAAGAACTCGCGGGTGAGTGAGTTCGTGTTCACGAACACGCTGCCGACGCCGGGTGAGCTGAGCGGTGACATGGACAAGATCTCGGTGCTGTCGATCGCGCCGACGATCGCCAGGGCGGTGCGTGAGGTGTTCGAGGACGGTTCGGTGACGAGCCTGTTCGACGAGCAGTAGGCCCTGCGGGAGCTTCTGTAGATCGTTTTGGGTGCGGCCTTCCTTGCCGAGTAGACTGCTGAAGTTGCTCGGCGAGGGAGGCCGTTCCCGTTTCGGGACGCGGTTGTCCGTTATCGACGCGCTCTTCGTAGCAGGCCGTTCGTGGCCGGGTGACCACGTCCGTTCTGATTTCGAGGAGTGATTATGTCCGAGGTGAAGATCTCCGCCGCGACGCGCACCGAGTTCGGCAAGGGTGCCGCGCGCCGTATCCGTCGTGAGAGCAAGGTTCCGGGTGTCCTGTACGGGCACGGTTCGGACCCGGTGCACCTGACCCTGCCGGGTCACGACCTGCTGATGGCGCTGCGTACGCCGAACGTGCTGATCGCTCTGGACATCGACGGCAAGACGAACGAGCTGGCGATCCCGAAGTCCGTGCAGCGTGACCCGGTGAAGGGCTTCCTGGAGCACGTGGACCTGCAGCTGGTCAAGCGCGGCGAGCAGGTCAACGTCGAGATCTACGTCCACACCGAGGGTGAGCTGGCCCCGGGCGGCTACCTGCTGGAGCACGTGCTGAACGCGCTGCCGGTCGAGGCTGAGGCCACCCACATCCCGGAGTCCGTGACCGTCTCCATCGAGGGTCTGGCGGCGGGTGACTCCATCCTCGCGAAGGACATCACGCTGCCGAAGGGCACGACGCTGGGCGTCGAGGGCGACACCGTCGTCCTTCAGGTCCTGGCCGCGCAGGCCGAGGAGGCCGCTGAGGGTGAAGAGACCGGGGGCGAAGAGGCCGCCCAGGCCTGATCCTCTTCGTCGTCGTTTCGTGGGGCCCGGTTTGCCGGGGGGGGGGCGGGCGGCGCGGGGGTTAGTGAAAAGTGAGGTGAGACCCCAGGGGGCCCGCCCAACAAAGGGAAAGAGGGGGGGTGGGGAAGAGGTGGAAAGGGGTG
>NZ_JBEXSH010000308.1:0-9324 GCF_040613555.1 Streptomyces sp. NPDC006265 | reverse complement strand
GACATCGAGCTGCCGGGCGGCCTGGTGCCGGTGCGCTGCGAGGTGGAGCGCGGGTACGCGGTGTACGTCGAGCCCAACGTGTGGATGCGTCATCCTGGGGGTACTGGTTGTAGTACTGCTGGTCGTTGTAGCCGTTCTGGTCGTGGTACGGCGGCTGCTGCGGCCGCTGGTGGGGCGGCTGGTCGTCCGGGGTGATACGGCGGAGCTGGGTCGTCGCGTCGTCCATGGCCGGGGGCTGCTGCCGCTCCGCGGGGTTCTCGGCCGCGGCGCGCTTCTTCTTCGAGCGGTCGCGCAGGTACTCGATGATGATCGGGACCACGGAGAGCAGGACGATCAGGATGAGGATCGACTCGACGTTCTTCTTGATGAAGCCGATCTGGCCGAGCCAGTACCCCGCGAGGGTGACGCCGGTGCCCCAGGCGACGCCGCCGATGACGTTGTACGTGAGGAACGTGCGGTACTTCATGCGGCCGGCGCCGGCCACGATGGGGGCGAAGGTGCGCACGATGGGGACGAAGCGGGCCAGGACGATCGCCTTGGGGCCGTACTTCTCCATGAACTCGTGGGCCTTGTCCAGGTTCTCCTGTTTGAAGAGCTTGGAGTTTGGGCGGCTGAAGAGCTTCGGGCCCAGGAACTTGCCGATCATGTAGCCCACTTGGTCGCCGATGACGGCGGCGAGCACGATCAGCATGCAGACCAGCCACAGCGGCTGGGTGATGTAGGTGCCCTCGGCCACGAAGAGGCCCGCCGTGAACAGCAGGGAGTCACCCGGCAGGAACGCGAAGAGACCGGACTCCGCGAAGACGATGAGCAGGATGCCGGGCAGGCTGAACGTGGAGATCAGATAGTCCGGGCTGAGCCACTCGGGGCCGAGCGCAAGCGTGGTCACGGGGATGTGGCTCCTGCTGCTGTGGGGGTACGGGCGGGGCTGGCTGCCTCAAAGTATCAACGCAGCCGTCATGGCCCAGGTTCCATGGGCGTACTCAGGATGCACTGTGCCCGGCCCCGGTCAAAGCTGTGAACCATGGGCATCGATGAATACGGCGGCGGACAGGGCCCGGAGCCCGAGGTCCTCGTCGTCACCACGAACGACGTACCCGGCTACCACGTGCGGGAGGTGATCGGCGAGGTCTTCGGCCTGACCGTGCGCTCCCGCCACGTCGGGAGCCAGATCGGCGCCGGGCTGAAGTCGATGGTCGGCGGTGAACTGCGCGGGCTCACCAAGACGCTCGTGCAGACCCGCAACCAGGCCATGGAGCGGCTCGTCGAACAGGCACGCACGCGTGGCGCCAATGGCATTCTCGCGTTCCGCTTCGACGTGACGGAGGCGGCCGACGTGGGCACCGAGGTGTGCGCGTACGGCACGGCGGTGGTCCTGACCCGGGAGTGAGAAGCTGTTGTCGTTCCGGACGTGAGGACTGCGTGTTCGCTGGTGGGGCATAGGGGCGGCGCTGTGGCCGAGCGGGAGTGGGCCATCGCCCGCTCGCGGGTCGGCGAGGTACTGGCCTCCGTGGACGAGCCCGGGCAAAGCCAGGCCCAGGCCGATGGGACAGCGCCGGCCATGGGGCAGGCGGAGGAGACATCGTCAGCGCCGGCCGCGGCGAAGTCGAAGTCGCAGGTGCCGGTGTGACGTGAGGGGCTGGACAGGTCGGTGCTGTCGGTGGACTACCAGCGCATCCTGCAGGCGCTCGCGGACCGTTTCCGGCTCCGTCAAGGGCCGCTGACCTGCCAGGAGATGGCCGTCTTGTTCGGCATGGACGTGGTGCCGGCGCGGGTGGAGGGCATTGCGGTCGAAGGCGAAACGCCTGGTCGCGCGCGGCTGGCTGGCCGAACCCGCGCTGGGCCGGTTCACCCTCGCTGCGGGTGTGGCCGGGCCAGGCGGCGCGTCATGAGCAGGATCATCGACCAGTAGATCATCGCTTCGGCGCTGGTGGTACGGCGTTCGTAGTCGCCTGCCAGGCGGCGGGTGCGCATCAGGTGGGCGAAGAGACGCTCGACGATCCACCGTTTGGGCAGGACCACGAAGCCGCGCATGTCGTCGCTGCGTTTGACCATCGTCGTCACAGCGGCAGAGCACGACGGCACCCTCGTTCTGGCGCCCGCCGCGAGATCAATCCGTCAACGCTAGATGCTTCCTCGAACACCGGCCAGGGGCAGCTGTGTCTCGGGGGAGAGGTCAGGGGTCGGGCTGTGAGGCGGCCTTCAGTGTCCAGCCGCTGCCGGTGCAGCCGTCCTGTACGGGCGGGAACCGGTGCCCCTTCACGTCGGTGCTGTAGCGGTGGCTCTGCCCGCAGTCGCACTCGTAGATCCCGGAGGTCGGCACGATCTCGCCGGGGTGGAAGACCTTGTCGCTGTCATCGCTCATACGACCTGTGTACGGCGCGGGCGGGGGCGCGGCGACCGGAGCGCAGCTTCCCGGGTGGCGGGAGGGGCCCCGGGGCCGGGCAGACCGTTCGGGGCCCCTCGTCTGCGTACGCGTCCAGAAGGGGGGCGACGTCCTGTACGCGTCGTGGTGCCCAACGCCGGAAGTGCAGGAAGGTCACGTCCCACCCCGCGGTGGTACGCGGTGTCCGCCCGGCCGGTGTGGCCGAACCGGGCGTGATGGTGAACGGGACAGTGTCCCCGGGCCTCATCTATTGCCTGCGGGGACGATCGTTCGGCTCAAGCCACCTTGAGCCTTTCGCCGCGTAGGCGACCGCCCTTCACCCCCACCGCATGCGTACGCGGGCCCCGAGCCGTGGGCTCGGGGCCGCGGTGTTGTCGCCGGCCTGGTCAGGAGCGGCTGCGGGCGGTCATCGCCATGGCAGTGGTCATGAGCCCGAGCGTCACGGCGACGGCTCCGGTGATGGTGTTGCCGACGATGGTGCCGGTCGTCGCGGCGGCGTTCTGCACCGCCCAGGGGGCGATGATGGCCCAGGCGCCGATGGCGGCGGCGACCCAGCCCATGCCGCAGGTGCGCCCGTAGACCGAGCCGAAGCCCAGGGCCAGGACGGCCAGAGCGCGCCCAATCATGGCGCTATGCAAAAAGTGCGGCTGCTCGGCGGG
Organism: Streptomyces sp. NPDC006265; assembly: GCF_040613555.1. Classification (NCBI taxonomy): domain Bacteria; kingdom Bacillati; phylum Actinomycetota; class Actinomycetes; order Kitasatosporales; family Streptomycetaceae; genus Streptomyces; species Streptomyces sp. NPDC006265. Next base: position 6,279 of record NZ_JBEXSH010000308.1, on the reverse strand, counting down.
CGCCGCAGGCGGTCCGTGGGGTGTTGGAGGGCATAGCGTCGGCGGCCATTGGCTCCGCGGCGTCGGGCGGACGGCTGTGCGGGGGGCCACCCGGATGGCCGTCTGGCGGTCGCAGCGGGTGGGGCCGGACGGTAGACAGAGGAGCGTGATCGCTGGAAGTGACCAGGTCTGCCACCCGGCAGAGACCGTCCCCGTGTCCGGGAACGTCACCGCTCCCGCCGCTGTGGGACGGCTGCTGCGGCAGCGGGAAATTCAAGACGCGCGTGCGCCCGGCCGGCTGAGTACCGGCGTCCGCGCTTCTCACGCCGCACGGCGCCACTGTGGTGCGTATGGCCGGTTCTGAGCGCGTCGGGGCAGTGTCTTCTTTGCGTACGGCAAATGGTGAGGGGCACTCGCTGACCGTCCTGAAGTGTCGTAAGCCGGAGGTTCGCGGGGGTGCCGCCCCGTCTGGCGCCGTACAGGGAAGTGATGGGCCCATGGTTCGTGCTGACGTCGTCGAACGTGCCGCGTCTGCCTCCCGGCAGGCCGACGGCACGTGCCCGGCACCGGGCGAAGATCTTGTACACCGTATGACCCGCTGTCCTGCGGGCCCGGAGCGGGAGGCCCTGCGGGAGGCTGCCGTCCAGGCATTCCTGCCCGTCGCCCGGCGGCTGGCCCGCCGCTACGGCTCACCCATCGACCACCGCGAGGATCTGTACCAGGTGGCATGCCTGGGCCTGCTCCACGCCATCGACCGCTTCGACCCGGACCGCGGACATGCCTTCTTGTCGTTTGCGGTGCCGACCATCGACGGTGAGCTGAAGCGGCACCTGCGTGATCACACCTGGCACGTTCACGTACCGCGCACGATCCGGGACCAGCACCGCCGGGTGCGCCAGGCCCAGGAGGAACTGCGCCGGGCCGGATACGCCGACGGCGGCACGCTGGGCGACCTGCACCAGCTGACCGGCCTGCCCGAACAGGACATCCGGCTGGTACTGCGCGCGGAGCGGGCCCGCGACCCCGCCTCCATCGACGAACGGCGCGGTGCGCAACATTCTGTGGCCCTGGCGGAGAGGATGGGGAGCGAGGATCCCGCCCTGGAGCGGGTCACCGACCATGTCGCTGTGGCGGCGCTCCTGGCGTCGCTGCCGGAGCGGGAACGGCGCATCCTGCACCTGTACTTCTTCCGCGGTATGACCCAGCGGCAGATCGCCGAGTGCATCGGCATCTCGCAGATGCACGTTTCCCGCCTGATCGACCGTGCCTGCACCAGCCTGCGCCGCCGCCTCACCTGCTGACTTGACCGCCTATCGAAGAGTGGGAGTCAAGGGAAGGGTGTATCCGGTGACCAGCTCCTTCGACCCGACCGCCGTGCTCTCGGTGGCCGCAGAGCAGGCGGTGGCCGATGTCGGGGAGTGCTCTGCCCTGCGGGCACTCCGCAGTGGGGCGGGATCGACTGTTGTGGAGAGGGGGTAGAGGGTTGCACAGGCAGTTGGCGCACGGTCTTCGTGCCTCCTTGCGCAATAACGGCCAGGCGTACGGCTTCTCCGTCTCCATCACCGCGAGTGCGGCGATCCTGAATGTAGAGGCGAGACAGTCCGGTGCCGTTCACCTGATCTACTTCGCGGTGGCAGCTGCGGTGGCCTTCAGCCTGCTGGAGACCGTGGCGACGAGAGGCTTTAGCAAGCCGCTTGAACAGGAGCCCAGCACCGTGACCGCGCTGGGGATCGCATTGAGCACCGCCTCCGTGACCGGGGCGGTGACGCTGGCCTGGGTCGTGGCCCATTTCGTCGGAGGCGTGACGGCGTGGCCCCTGACCGGTTTTCTGGTCTCCGTGGTGTATCCGGTGGCTGCGGGGATGGAACTCGCCATCGCTCAGAGGTTCCGTGAGGCGTCCGATCAGAGCACGAAAGAGGAGACCAGCAGAGAGGAAGAGGCGCACGATCGGCAGAACGGAGGCTGACGGTGCACCTCGTTCGGTCAGCGACTCAAGCGCTGTCGGCTTGGTCGTTCATCGGCGCGTCGTATGCCGGGCGAGGTCGCGGAGACGGTCGACCGGCCCGAGGAGTGGGGCCGCCAGTTTGTTGGCCGCCTCATTGTTCACCCACCGGTGCGGGCGGGTGGGCGCGTACGCCTGGGTCAGCTTGACCTCCGCGCCCAGAATCCGCAGACGCTTCGCACCGACCGCCCGGCGCAGGGCGGCGAACTCCTCGCGCTCCTCCCGGGCCGCGTGTTCCAGCACGGCCTTGCGGACGGTGTTCAGCTGCCGGAGATAGCCCTTGCCCTCCGGGCCGGTCCGCCACAGAGCGATGAGCAGTTTCTTGGCCTGCTTCTCCTCCTCGCGGCGGCGTGCGGCAAGATCCCGGCCGGCCTGCAGGGCCCGGCGTGCCACGGGGTGGACATGGGCTTCTTCCGCAGCTTCGTGAACGGCGAGCAGGCGCATCAGCCGCTCGAACGCCCGGCGGCGCGTCGGCCCCGGAACGGCGGCCTTGTAGAAGCCGCGGCGGATCTGCGCGTGCTGCCGGGTGAGTATGTCGACTGCGTCCTCGCGTGTCAGCGTCATGGCCATGATCACACCTCTCCATCTTCGACGGGCACCGGGTACCCCTGTCCTCCTCGGCGTATGTACCAGCCGAACCGATCCCGGCGCGCGCTGCCCGCCGGGGTCCTCGTCGGCCATCGGGGCGGGTGGCTCTGCTGCGACTTCCGGGTTCGGGCAAAGCCGCCTGTCGGGAGGCGTCGATGTGGGTCGTACAGGCAGGCGAGTGAGAGGAGAGCAGGACGCGTGTTCACCGCAGCCGTCCGGCGGACCCCGGGTAACTGCTGACAGGGGGCACCGGCACGGCTCCCCGTACCTCGACGGCCACGGGGAAGCGGCTGGGCGATCCCGCGGCACCTGGCAGCGGGTTCTGGCCGCGGCCGCAGGGCAGTTCCATCTCTGCTGCCCCGGGCTTCTGATTGGCGACCGTTCCGCCGGGCACCCGTGGTGCTGTGTCCGAACCATGGGTGGGAGCATTTCCGGGAGCGCGCGGCAGAGTGCTGGTGGCCGGGTGGTTCAGTTTCCTGCACGGTGAGGTGACGGCCGGGGACGTACTGGCCCTGGGCCGGGTCCGTGACGTGCTGGGCCGTGCGGGCGTCGCCCATGATGTCGCCTGGAGTCCAGGTTTCCGGCCCAGTGCGCTGCACCTGGATGACGTGCGGCCCGAGGACTATTCCCACTTGGTCTTCGTGTGCGGTCCGGTGCACGGGCGGCAGGTGGAGGAACTGCACGAGCGGTTTTCGCATTGCGTGCGCATCGCGGTGGGGACCTCGGTCGTCGACCGGGACAGCCCTGCGGTGACCGGGTTCCACGGGGTGCTGGCCCGGGACTCCTGTGACAGCGAGCCCGGCCGGGACCTGGCCGCCCGGGCCCCCGCCCTTCCGCCACGACCGGTGGTCGGGACAGTACTCACGCACGGTCAGCAGGAGTACGGCCACAAGCGGCGCCACGAGGAGGTCGCCGAGCTGCTCGGGGACTGGCTGCTGGGAAAGGACTGCGCCCGTCTGGAGCTCGACACACGGCTCGATACACACGACTGGCGTCTGTGTGCGACGCCCGCCCAGCTGGAGTCCCTGCTCAGCCGGCTGGACGTCGTCGTCACCGACCGGCTGCACGGCTTGGTCCTGGCGCTGCGCGCGGGTGTTCCGGCGCTGGCCGTCGACCCCGTCGCGGGTGGGGCGAAGGTGACCGCGCAGGCGCGTGCCTGCGACTGGCCCGCACTGGTGACCGCCGAGCGGATGGACCAAGGAATGCTGGAACGCTGGTGGGACTGGTGCCTGACTTACGGCCGGGCGCAGGCTCAGCGGATTGCCGCCGAGTTCCGTGAGGGCGTCGTCGAGGACGGCGCCGACCGCCTCGTGGGGGCGCTGAGGACGTGTTGTGGTGAGCGGGCCGATCCATCGTCGCTGCGGTGGGGCGGAACCTGGTAGCCGGGCACTGGCGGGAGGCTGACCCGGGCGCCCTCACGAGAAGCAGAGGGAGGGGTGCCGGGCAGGCCGCGACGCCCACGAACGCTCCACGTCGATGACCGACGACTTAGCCTCCGCGAGCGGCGCAGCCACGTGGACCATGCGGTTCCGGCGCGACGACTGGGATGTCCGGGAGGCGAAGCGCACCGAACTCAGCTGCGACGGGACGGAACAGATGCGCGGTCGGCGCAGTGCGGGGTGCGGGTGGGCGGGTACTGGGCGAGCGTGGTCCGCATAGGTGGTGTGTCCTGCCCTGGACCGACCGGTGTGCAGGGCTCAGTGAGCGAGGGGAGTTGAGGCTCGTGCCGACCAAGACCAAGCCGCTGTCCGAGCAGGTGATCGTCGTCACCGGCGCATCCAGCGGTATCGGCCGTGCTACGGCCCTGCAGTTCGCCCGGCAGGGAGCCCGTGTGGTCGCGGCCGCCCGCAGCGAGGAGGCTCTGGACACGCTCGTGTCGGAGATCCAGGGCGCGGGCGGCGACGCTCTGGCGGTGCCGACCGATGTGGCCCAGTGGCCGCAGGTCCAGGCTCTCGCCCAGGCCGCCGTGGAGCACTACGGAGGGATCGACACCTGGGTGAACGCCGCCGCCGTGCACCTGTACGGCCGGGCGGAGGACATCACCGTCGAGGAGTTCAGCCGCGTCGTCCAGATCAACCTGATGGGCCAGGTCCACGGCGCCTACGCCGCCCTTCCGTACCTGCGTCGCTCCGGTGGCGGGGTTCTGATCGGGGTGTCCTCCGTGGAGGGTGTCCGCGCGGTGCCGTTGCAGGCACCGTACGTCACGAGCAAGTGGGCCCTGCGCGGCTTCTACGACGTGCTGCGCATGGAGCTCATGGCGGACAAGGCGCCGGTGGCGGTGACCACCATCCTGCCCGCCTCCATCGACACCCCGTTGTTCGCCCATGCCCGTTCGAAGCTCGAGGCCCTGCCCAAGCCGCCTCCGCCCGTCTACGCCCCCGAAGCGGTGGCGCGGGCCATCGTGAAAGCGGCCACTCACCCGACCCGCGAAGTGCCGGTCGGCGGGTCGGCCCTGCAGTTCATCCTGTCCCAGCGTTTCGCTCCGGCACTGACCGACCGGCTGATGGCAGTGCGCCGCATCGGGTTCGCCAGTCAGGTCACCGACCAGTCCGACACCGGCTCCGACAACCTGGAACAGCCGCTGCCCGGCCCCGGCGCCGTCCACGGCGAACTCAACGGCCACGCCTTTCAGCGCAGCCGCTACACCGAATGGCTCGGCCACCACCCCGCACTGCAGCGCTCCGCCCTGGCGGCCGGCCTCACCGCCACCGCCGCCGTGCCCGTCGCCGCTTACGTCACCGGACGCGTCCGGCGGCCTTCCTGGCAGACGCAAGCGGCTCGGCAGGCCGCAACACTCGTGCGGCAGGGACGCCGCTGGGCCGGGCGGCGGTGGAGCGGAAACCGCCTCGTGCGGTCATGACCTGACGTGCGTGCCGGGCAATCCGGCTTGCACCCGCCCGCACGCCCCCATCCCGCGGGCCGCGGCGGGAAGCCGCAGCTGCCCAGGTCCGCTGAGCCGGCGTGCCGGGGAGTCCGGGACCGATGAGTCCGGGGAAGTGACGGAGGTCTCCGGCTGCTGGTGACAGGCGGTCCACAGGCCGGCTCCGGCCTGCTGGACGGCGTCCTCGGCGTCAGAGGTCCTGGGCCAGTACTTGTCGTTGGGCGGGTAGAGAACCGCCTCGGCGTGACCGCTGCGGACGAGGGACTCGTTGACGAAGGTGCCCTGCTCGTTCCGCACGTACAGCAGGTACCGGTCATAGCGGTCGGTGAGTTCGACGTCCCGTTCGGCGCGGATGTGGCTGCCCGGCGGCAGGAGCGTGGCGGTGCGGGCGGTGGCCTCGTCAGCGAAACGGGCGCCCCGCTCCGGGGTATCGATCTCCAGAAGCCGTACCCGGGCCACGGTGTCCCTCGGCAGGACCCCGCCGTCGCCGCGCACCTCGAGGGTGTCACCGTCGATAACGCGGAGCACCACCACGCCCGGCGGAGCTGTCGAGGGCGGCTTGGGCTTCGTGGCCGGCGTGGCCGCGGGGCCGTCGGAGGGCTCTGCAGGCGGCTTCGTCGTACCTGCGGGCGAGTCGTGATGAGGTTTCTCGGACGGCTGAGTCGCGGAGGTCTCCGTCGGCGCAGTCGTGCCGGAGGTGCCCTTTTGGCCCCCGCCAAGCAGCGGGGCGAAACTGAGTGCGTTGTGGCAAAGGGAGTCCCTGTTCGATGAGCAGGGGCTTCTTCGTGTGCGGGGCGTGATCGCGACGGAGTAGGGGCAGGCAGCGGAC
>NZ_JBEXSH010000307.1:0-9325 GCF_040613555.1 Streptomyces sp. NPDC006265 | reverse complement strand
GGCTGAAATCCGACGTGCCGCCCTACACCACCCTCAGCACGGGCCAGTTCGAGAAGATCAAGATGCCCGAACGGTGGCTGTCCGACAACGCGGTCTGTAGGCGGACGCCCCGATCGCGGCCCGGCCGGCCACGCAGGACGACACGTTGATGATGCGGCCGCCGACGCCGGTCGCCTCCCGCCGGGCGGTCATCGGGCCGATCACCGCGCGCGTGCAGAGGAAGACGCCGGTCAGATTGGTGGCCAGCGTGGTGTTCCAGTCGGCCACCGACAGCCGGGAGATCCGGCCGTCACGGCTGACTCCCGCGTTGTTGACCAGGACGTCGACGCCGCCGTACGTCTCGGCGGCGGTGGTCATCAGCCCGTCCACCGACACCTCGTCGGTCACGTCGGTGTGGTGGTAGAGCAGCCGGTCGCCGTACTCGTCGGCCAGCTCCTTGATGTCGTACGGGTTGCGTGCCGCGACCACCACCGAGGCGCCCTCGGCGAGGTAGGCCTCGGCGATCGCGCGGCCCAGGCCGCGGGTGCCCCCGGTGATGACGGCCGTCTGTCCGTCGAGCCTCATGGCTCCTCCGATACTGCGTGTCGTGTGCGTGTGGTCGGTGTGCCGTGCTGGTGGGAAGGGGTGGCGCGTCAGTACCAGGTCAGCAGGGCGGCACCCGCGGTCATGCCGCCGCCCACGGATGCCAGCAGCACTCGCTCGCCGCGCCGCAGCGGCCGCTCGCGGTGCGTGGCGTGCAGGGTGAGCGGCACGGACGCGGCGACGGTGTTGCCCAGGTGCGGAGCGGTGTAGGCGACCCGGGCCGGGTCGATCCCGGTGTCCGCCACGAACGTCTCCAGGAGCCTGGTGTTGGCCTGGTGGAAGACGAACCGGTCCACGTCCTCCAGAGCCAGCCCGCACTCGTCGAGCGTCTGGGCGGTCAGTTTCGCCAGCACCGACAGCGCGTAGTCGCGCACCGCGCGTCCGTCCATGCGGAAGTAGTGCCCCCCGGCCTCGCGGGCCTCGGCGTCGAGCGGCGTGCGGGTGCCGCCGGCCTCCACGCCGACGTAGTGGTGGAACTCCCCGTCCGTGACCAGCTGCACCGAGCGCAGGCCGTAGCCCTCGGGCACCTCGCCGAGCAGGACGGCGCCCGCGCCGTCGCCGAACAGGCTCACCGTGCGCCGGTCGGACCTGTCCATGATCGTGGAGAACATGTCGGCCCCGACGAGCAGTACCTGCGCACCGTGCCGCCCCGCCTTCAGCAGGCCCTCGGCGACCGCGAGGCCGTAGAGGAAACCGCTGCACACGGCGTTGATGTCGAAGGCGGGCAGGGTGGACAGACCCAGCTTGTGCTGGAGGATCGCGGCCGTGGACGGCTGCGGGACATCGGGGGTGCTGGTCGCCACGACCAGCGCGCCGAGCCGTTCGCGCGCCTCGTCACAGACGCCCTGGAGCGCCTCGCGGGCGGCGGGGACGGCGAGGTCGGAGGTGGTGGTGCCCGGCTCGGCGTATCGCCGCTGGAGCACCCCGGTCCGCTCGGTCACCCAGGACTCGGGCATCCCCGTCCAGGCACTGATCTGCTGGTTGTCGACGACCTTGTCCGGTGTGTAGGAGCCCATCGACAGGACACCGACTGGCATGGTTTCCCTTTCCTGTGCTTTCTGGGTGGTGGTGGGCAGGTGCGGCACGGGGCGTCAGTGGCCCATGCCGAGCCCACCGCTGACCGGCAGCACGGCGCCGGTGATGTACGAGGCCTCGTCGCCGGTGAGGAACCGCACGGCGGCGGCCACCTCCTCGGCGCTCCCGGCCCGGCCGAGCGGCGTCATCGCCAGGTACTGGTCGAGGCGGGCCGGGCGCACCTCGCGCAGCATGTCCGTCTCGACGAGGCCGGGGGCGACGACGTTGACGGTGATGCCGCGGCTGCCGAGCTCCCAGGCGAGCGAGCGGGCCAGCCCGAGCAGACCGGCCTTCGCGGCGGTGTAGTTGGTCTGCCCGGGCGAGCCGGTGAACGCGACGGCCGAGGAGACCAGCACCATCCGGCCCCAGCGCCTGCCCAGCATGGCCCGGGAGGCGTGCCGGGCCAGGCGGATGACCGACCTCAGGTTGGTGTCGAGCACGGCGTCGACCGCGTCGTCGTCGAGGGCGAGCAGCAGTCCGTCCCGGGTGATCCCGGCGTTCGCGACGAGCACCTCGACATCGCCCTGCTCGGCCGCGACCTCCTTGAAGGCGCGCTCCACCTGCGCCTCGTCGGTCACGTCGCACCGCACCCCGAGCAGCCCCGCCGGGGGCTCACCGGTGCGGTAGGTGACCGCGACCCGGTCGCCGCGCGCGGCCAGCGTCCGCGCGACGGCCAGGCCGATGCCGCGGTTGCCCCCGGTGACGAGCACGGAACGGCCGGTGCCGTCGCCGGGCACCGCGGTGTCCGCAGTCCGTGTCATGCCGGCGTCACCACGATCACCGCGTTCTGGCCGCCGAAGCCGAAGGAGTCGTTCACCGCCGCGCCGATCTCCAGCGGCCGGGCCTCCTTCGCCACGACATCCACCCCGATGCCCGGATCCAGGCTGGTCAGGTTGGCGGTCGGCGGAACGAGACGCCGCTCCACGGCGAGCACCGTGTACACCGCCTCGGCCGCTCCGGCCGCGCCCAGCAGATGCCCGACGACGCCCTTGGTGGAGGTGACGGCCGGCTTCTCACCGAAGACCCGGCGGATCACACCGGCCTCGGTGATGTCGTTGAGCGGCGTGGACGTGCCGTGCGCGTTGACGTGGTCCACCTCGGCCGGGTCGACCAGTGCATCGGCGAGGGCGGCCCGGATGGCCCGCTCCGCCCCGCCGCCGGTCGGGTCGGGCGCCGAGGCGTGGTGGCCGTCGGCGGACGCTCCGAACCCCGAGACGCGGGCCCGGACCCGGGCGCCACGGGCCCGTGCGTCCTCGACGCGCTCCAGCACGAGCATGGCCGCGCCCTCGCCGGCGACGAAACCGTTCCGGTCGGCGTCGAACGGGCGGGAGGCGGACGCCGGGTCGTCACCGCGCGTGGACAGCGCACCGGCCCGGGCCAGACTCGCCATCGCGGTCCGCGACATGGCGGCCTCGGCACCGCCCGCCAGGACGACGTCGCAGACGCCGGCCTCCAGCAGGGCGCGGGCGTACCCGATCGCCGTGTTGCCGGAGGCGCAGGCCGTGGACACCACCTGGTTGGGGCCCAGCGCCTTGAGGTCCATGGCGATGTAGCCGGCGGTCATGTTGACCGGGCCCATCACCATCAGCAGCGGGGAGACGAACTCCGGTCCGTCCTCGACGTGCTTGCCGTGCTCCCGCTCGACCGTGGACCAGCCGCCCAGCGACGTGCCGACGACCACACCGACCCGGGCACCCTCCCAGGTCGCCGGGTCGAGCCCGGCGTCCTCGACGGCCTGCCGGGCCGCCACCACACCGAAGTGGCTGACGGGATCCATGCGTACGGCGCTGCGCCGTCCGAGCAGCGCTCCGGCGTCGAAGCCGGGGACGCGGCAGGCGAAGTCGACGGGCAGGTCGGCGAGGTCCGGGTCGGTCGCGGCCGTGGACTCGCCCGACCAGACCCGCTCGAAGTTGGCCTCGACGCCCAGCCCGGCCGGGGTGACCAGGCCGGCCCCGGTGACGGCCACGTCGAAGCGTTCCGCGCGTCCTCGGCGCTGCGTGGGTATGCCGCTCATCAAGCCACCGGAGCCTTGGCGTCGATGGTGGCGAGGACGTCACCGAAGGTGTTCTCCGAGGTCAGCGCCGTCTCGTCGATCTGCACGCCGAACTCCTTCTGCACGATGACGCTGAGCTCGATCAGCGCGAGCGAGTCCAGGTCGAGGCTGTCGAAGGTGGCCTCGGTGTTCAGCTCCTCGGCGAGCACCCCGAGCTTCTCGGAGACGAGGGCGAAGAGACGGTTCTGGGTTGCGGACATGGCGGTATCTCCTGAGTGGATGAGTGGATGAGTGGATCGAACGAGTCGAGTGCTGGGTGGTATGTCAGTGCCTGCTGACGACGACCGCGGTGAAGGTGAATCCACCGCCGCCGTTGAGCACGAGGGCGTGGTCCCCGGGCTCCAGCAGGTCGGTTCGGGCCAGGTCGGCGAGGGAGGCGTTGAGGTCGCCGGCCCCCACGTGCCCGGTGGCGCGGCCGAGGTCGAGCACCTCCGCGGAGGTGACGTCGGTCAGGGGCGGGATGTATGCCTCCGCCATCGCCTTGCCGCCCAGCCGGGGAATCACGGCGTGGCGCAGCCGTGGGTCGTCGCCGGCCAGTCCGGCTCCGGCCAGGGCCTCCTCGACCACGGCCCGGATCCGGTCGGCCGCCGTCTTGAGGAAGAACTCGACGCCGTACGCCTTGATGAACGCGCGCTTGGTGCGGCGCACGTCGATCATCGGGCTGTGCCCCATGGGCGTGGCGTTGAGCTCGTCGTCCCCGCGGTGCATCACCTCGAGTTCGGCCGCGACCCGGGTGGCCAGGGAGTGCAGCAGCAGGTCCGGGCCGCCGCCTTGCCCTGCCGGGCCCGGTGGCTCGGTGACACGGTGGACGAGGACCGCCGTGGCCGCGTCCCCGGCCGCCATGCCGTAGTCGCTGAGCCAGCGGTGCCAGCTCGGCATCAGGAAGCGGTCGGCCGTCGTGACCAGTGCGGGCCCGGCCTCCGGGTCGCCCTGGAGCCTGCTCGCGGCCAGTTCGATGCCGATGGCACCGCCGTTGCACTGCTGGAGCAGCCCGATGGGCGCGGCGTTGTGGGCTCCGAGGCGCCGGGCGATGTAGTGCGGGGCGGACCAGGCGTCGTGCCCCTGGTGGTGGACGCTCGCGTGCAGCAGCAGGGAGAGGTCCTCGGGCCGGACTCCGCAGAGCGCCAGGGCCTCGTTCGCGGCCTCTACGGCCATGTCGGGCGGTGCGGTGTCCTGGCTGACCGGCAAGGACGTGTAGCCGAGTTCGCGGGCGGTCCGGGCGTCGATGTCACCCGCGGCCAGGGCCTCCTCGACCGTCTGGCGCTGCTCCGGATACCACGCCGCCGCCGTCAGACCGAGCGGTGAGTGGAGTCGCACGACCGTCACCCACCGTCCGTGTCCGGGCCCGCGGGTGCCGGGGCGAAGGCGATCTCAGCAGTGCAGACCGACTCCCCGTCCTGCAGGAAGTCGACGGTGCAGCGCGCCTCGCCCGAGGGCGTGACGGCAACCGTGACCGGGCTGTCCAGCTCCACGAACCGGCGGAACGTGGCGCCGAAGGCGCGGGCGTGGTGCCGTTCGGCGGGAGCTCCGGCGGCGAGCACGGCGGCCTGCCGTGCGGCCTCCATGAGCGCCATCGCGGGCACATGGTCCAGGGGGTGGTCGTACATGGCCGGATGCCACACGGGGACGTCGAGCGTGGCCTTCAGGGTGAGCGTGCCGCCCGGGCGTTCCACATCGGTGAGCACGACGTTCTCGGCCCGCTCCCGCCCGACCAGAGCGGGTGCGACGGTCGCGCCGAGCCGGGTGCGCGGCATGTCGGACGAGGAGGGGGGAACGCTTCCCCGGCTCTTCTCGCGGTGGGCGGTGTAGCCGTCCCGGCTGAGGTACCCGGCCACGATGGCGCTCGTCCCGGCCCTGCGGCCGGCGACGACGAACACGCACTCCAGCGTGGCGGCCAGCAGTCTGCTGCCCCGTCGCTTGAGGTCCCGCGCGCTCACCTCGATCACGAACTCGTCCGGCGCCTCGCCCCGGGCCCGCAGCGCCGCGAGATCCGTGAACTCGGTCGTCCAGTCGCTGATCAGGAAGGACGTGTCGTACGAGACGTCCAGCCACTGGTGTGCGACGACGGTGACCGCCTGGCGGGCCGCCTCCAGCAGGAACAGCGGATCGAGCAGCGCGGGACGCTGCGTGTGGTCGTTGTAGTAGCTGTGCGCGCGAGGTGCCTGGACGGCCACGGCGAACGTTTCGTCGCCGAGCCGCACTGCGTCCGTGACGAAGACCTCCATCACCGCCCGGCGGTGCACCAGGACGCGGTCCATCGAACGCTGGTAGGCGAGTTCGGCCGCGGCCGGAGCGGATTCCGGCCGCTCCTGCTCAGCAATGGTCATGCCCGTTCCGTTCGTCCGTGGGTCTGCTTCGGTGGCCCTTGAGGGCGCTGAATCAGCCTCACAGCCGCCTCTGTGGGTTCGGCTGCGAACGGCGAGGGGCCCGGCAGACGGGCCGGGGCGGCTGAGTGGAGAGCCGCTCAAGGATCACTGAGGCCTGGCACAGGGGCGTGCCCGGACATGCGGAAGGGCCGCCTCCCTCAGGGGACGGCCCGACTTCTCGCACCTATTCTCCCCGGGCAGCAGGGGCTGCCCGGTCCTCCCGCACCCCGGATCAGGAAGGGTCGACCGCCAGGACCACCTTCCCGCGCACATGCCCGCTTTGCACGAGCTCATGTGCGCGTACGGCGTCGGACAGCGGGAATTCCGCGCTGACGTGGACCCGCACCGCCTCGCGGTCGGCCATCGCCACCAGCTCGGCGAGGTCGGCCGGGTCGGGGCGTACGAACACGTAGCGCCCGCCCAGCCGCGTCACGTCACCGGAGATGGAGGCGAGCCGCCCGCCCGGCCGCAGCAGCGCCGGCGAGCCGGAAAGGGTGTCGCCGCCCATGAGATCGAACACGGCGTCGACGCCCTCGGGGGCCAGGATGCGCACCCGGTCGGCGAGCCCGGGCCCGTAGGCCACCGGTTCGGCCCCGAGCGAGCGCAGGAAGTCGTGGTTGCGCTCGCTCGCCGTGCCGATGACGCGCGCGCCGAGGGCGCGGCCGATCTGGACCGCGAGCGAACCGACCCCGCCGGCCGCCGCGTGCACGAGCAGCACCTCACCGGCGGCGATCTCCAGATGGCGGCGCAGCGCCTGGTAGGCGGTGAGTCCGGCGGCCGGCAGTCCGGCCGATTCGCGCCAGTCGAGAGCTCGCGGCCTGTGCGCCAGGGTCCGCACGGGCGCGGCGACCAGCTCCCCGTAGGTGCCGCGCTGCATGTGGTCGGCGCGGACGTACCCGACGACCTCGTCGCCCGGGGAGAACTCGGTGACACCGAGACCGGTGCGTTCGACCACTCCGGCCATGTCGCAGCCCATCACCAGCGGGAAATGCGACTCGAACCAGTCGTCGATGTAGCCCTCCCGGATCTTCCAGTCCGCCGGGTTCACGCCCGCGTACTTCACACGGACGAGCACGACGTCGGGCCCGAGACGCGGCTCGGGAAGGTCCATCAGCTCCAGGACCTCCGGACCTCCGTAGCGCTGAACGGCGATGGCCTTCACGGACAAAACCCCCTGCTGGTAAGGCGACTGCACGCACTCCAAGACTATGGCCCTCGCACTATAGGCGAGACTTGAGCCAGAGTTCTGCCACACAAACGGCAATTGACATATGACCGAGTACTCCGTCAGAGTCGCGGTCATGCTCGTACTGTCCGCCGCCACCGGCAAGTTCGGCACGAACGTCCATCTCGTCGCCGCCGGACCGGGAAATCCCTGCCTCATCGTCGACCCCGGGCACGACTCCGCCGACGCGGTCCTCGAGGCCGTCCGTGCCCACCGTCTGGAGCCCGAGGCCATCCTGATCACGCACGGCCATATGGACCACACCTGGGACGCGGTGCCGCTCGCCCGGCACTACGGCATCCCGGCCTGGATCCATCCGGCCGACCGCTACCAGTTCGGCGCCCCGGCCAAGGGGTTGCCGGACTCGTTCCCCCGCGACCTGCTCGTCGGGCACCCCGACCGCGAACCCGACGAGGTGAGCGAACTCCCCGAGCAGGGCGGCGAGCTGACCTTCGCGGCGGGCCGGGTCACCGTGCTGCACACCCCCGGCCACACCGGCGGCTCCGTCATGTTCCGCTTCGGCACCGGCGACGTTCCGCTGCTGGCCACCGGCGACGCCCTGCTCGCCGGCGGGCCGGGACGCGCGGACGCGCCGGGCGCCAGCCCGGCCGCCCTGCAAAGCTCCCTGCGCATGGTCGCGACCACCTGTCCGGACGACACACGGCTGCTCACCGGGCACGGCCCCACCACCACCCTCAGCGAGACGGGAATCCGATGACCGACAGCTCCGAGACCCCGATGAACGAGACCTCCACGACATCAGGGAGCCGTATGCGCACCGTCCGTTTCCAGTCGTTCGGCGACCCGTCCGTCCTGGCCGTCGCAGACGTCGCCGTACCCGCACCGCAGCCCGGGCACATCACGATCGACGTCGAGTACGCGGGCGTGAACTTCGCCGAAGTGATGTTCCGGCGCGGCCAGTTCCCGGTCGACCTGCCGCACTTCCCGGGCCTCGAGGCGGTCGGCACGGTCCGCGCCGTGGGTGACGGTGTCACCGGGTTCGAGACCGGTGACCGGGTGGCCGCCCTGACCCTGGGCGGTGGTGGTAACGCCGAGGTCGTCGCCGTCGGGGCGGAGCACGTCGTACGGCTGGACGGCGAACTCGCCGACCTGGACGGGGCTTTGGCGGCGGGCGCCCTGTGCAACGTCACCACCGCACTGGGCGTGCTCACCTCGGCCGGGCACCTCGCGCCGGGCGAGACCGTGGTCGTCCTCGCCGCCGCCGGCGGAGTGGGCACGGCCGCCGCACAGCTCGCCCGGTCGCTGGGTGCGGCCCGGGTGATCGGTGTGACGAGCTCCCCGGCCAAGGCCGAGTACGCGCGCGGCTACGGCTACGACAGCGTGGTGTCGTACGAGGAGATCGAGCAGGAGGTGGCCGAGCGGACCGACGGGGCGGGCGCGGACCTGGTCCTGGACTCCGTCGGCGGCGCGTTCCGCTCCTCGGTGACCGCTCTCCTTGCGGCCTTCGGCCGGCACGTCGTCTTCGGCAACGCGGCGGCCGAGGACGTCACCTTCGAAGGCAACCACCCCTGGTACACGAACAGTTCGCTCGCCGGTTACAACCTCGGCGGGGTCGCCGGCCGGGCGCCGATGCTGCTCCGCGCCCACCTGGAGCGGGCGTTGTCGGAAGTCGCCAAGGGCCATGTCCGCGTGGACGTGAAGGTGCTGCCCCTGAAGGACGTGGGACACGCACACGAACTGCTGGAGACCCGGGCCTCCACGGGCAAGTACGTCCTCGATGTCCGGTCCTGACATGCGTGAGTCGGAGTCCGGACTGCCGATCGAGCCGGTTTACGGGCCGCAGGCTCTTGAGGGCTGGGATGCGGCGGAGAAGCTGGGGGAGCCGGGGGCGTTCCCGTATACCCGTGGTGTGTATCGGTCGATGTATACGGGTCGTCCGTGGACGATGCGTCAGTACGCGGGTTTCGGTACGGCGGCGGAGTCCAATGAGCGTTACCGGCAGCTGATCGCGCATGGCACGACGGGCTTGTCGGTCGCTTTTGATCTGCCCACCCAGATGGGGCA
>NZ_JBEXSH010000306.1:0-9326 GCF_040613555.1 Streptomyces sp. NPDC006265 | reverse complement strand
GTCGGCGACGCCCGTGACGCACTCGGCGGGACCGTCGACGTCTACTGCGCCAACGCCGGTGTCGCCGCCGACGGCATCGAGCCCGGGCAGCCGCTGGACGAGAAGGCCTGGGCCCTGTCCTGGGATGTGAACGTCATGGCGCATGTGCGGGCCGCGCAGGAGCTGCTGCCCGCCTGGCTGGAGCGCGGCAGCGGCCGGTTCGTCTCCACGGTGTCCGCCGCCGGGCTGCTCACCATGATCGGCGCCGCGCCCTACGCCGTGACCAAGCACGGCGCGCTCGCCTTCGCCGAGTGGCTTTCCCTGACGTACCGGCACCGGGGTGTGAAGGTCCACGCGATCTGCCCGCAGGGCGTCCGCACCGACATGCTGGCCGCCACCGGCAGCGCGGGCGATCTCGTGCTCCGGCCGTCCGCGATCGAGCCGGAGGCCGTCGCGGACGCGCTGCTCGAGGGCATCGAGGAGGACCGCTTCCTGATCCTGCCGCACCCCGAGGTAGCCGCCTACCACCAGGCCCGGGCCGGTGACCCCGATCGGTGGCTGTCCGGTATGAGCCGCATCCAGCAGCAGTGGGAGGAGGCCCGGTGACCGAGTCCCGATACGCGGCCAAGCCCTGGCTCGGCCTGCTCAGCGACGCCCAGAAGGGCGAGATCAGCCCGGCCGGCTCCCTGGTGCACGCCCTGCGCGCCGCCGTGGCCGAGACGCCCGGCAGCGACTTCCTGGCCTACTTCGACGGCCGGCTGACCTACCGGGAGGTCGACGAGCTCAGCGACTCCGTCGCCGGGCACCTCGCGGCCCGTGGTCTCCGGCGCGGCGACCGGGTCGCGGTGCTGCTGCAGAACACCCCGCACTTCGTGCTCGCCCTGCTGGGCGCGTGGAAGGCGGGCGCGGTCGTCGTGCCCGTCAACCCGATGTACAAGTCGGGCGAGGTGGCCCACGTCCTGCGGGACGGCGAGGTCGCCGCGCTGATCTGCTCGGACCGGGCCTGGGAGTCGTATCTGCGCGAGACGGCCGCCGACTCGCCCGTGCGGATCGTGCTCACGGGGTGCGAGCTGGACTTCCAGAGCCGCGACGACGCGCGCGTGCTGACCTTCGAGCGCCTGCCGCAGGCCCCCGACGCCGACGACCTCGTGACCGTGGCGCGGGCCGGGCACAAGGCGCCCGAGGACCGTGACCCCGGCCCCTCCGACATCGCGCTGATCAGCTACACCTCCGGCACGAGCGGCACGCCCAAGGGCGCCACCAACACGCACGGCAACATCATGTACAACGCCGAGCGGCAGCGGACCGGCCTCGGGCTGCCCGAAGGGCCTGTGTACTTCGCGCTCGCGCCGCTGTTCCACATCACCGGCATGGTCTGCCAGTTCGGAGCCTGCCTGAACAGCCGAGGCACACTCGTGCTGGTCTACCGCTTCGAGTCCGGCGTGGTGCTGGACGCGTTCGCCGAGCACCGCCCGCACTACACCGTCGGACCGTCCACGGCCTTCATGGCGCTGGCCGCTCACCCCTCCGTCACCCGCGACCACTTCTCCTCCTTCCGGGTGATCTCCTCCGGGGGCGCCCCGCTGCCGCCCGCCCTGGTGGAGAAGTTCCGGGCCGGTTTCGGGCCGTACATTCGCAATGGCTACGGACTGACCGAGTGCACCGCGCCCTGCGCCTCCGTGCCGCCCGGTCTGGAGGCGCCGGTCGACCCGGTGTCCGGGACCCTCGCCGTGGGACTGCCCGGCCCCGACACGGTCGTACGGATCGTCGACGACGCCGGCGAGGAGGTGCCCTTCGGCGAGCAGGGCGAGATCGTCGTCCGGGGACCGCAGGTCGTGCCCGGCTACTGGCGCCGCCCCGACGCCACCGCCGAGACCTTCCCCGGCGCCGAACTGCGCACCGGCGACATCGGCTTCATGGACGAACAGGGCTGGCTCTACGTCGTCGACCGCAAGAAGGACATGATCAACGCGTCCGGCTTCAAGGTGTGGCCGCGCGAGGTCGAGGACGTCCTCTACACGCACCCGGCGGTGCGCGAGGCAGCCGTCGTCGGAGTGCCCGACGGGTACCGCGGGGAGACCGTCAAGGCGTACATCAGCCTGCGGCCGGACGCCGACACGGACCCGGATGCACTCGCCGCCTACTGCAAGGAGAGACTGGCCGCCTACAAATATCCGCGCCAGGTGGAGATCCTGCCCGACTTGCCGAAGACGGCCAGTGGGAAGATCCTCCGTCGGGAACTGCGTTCCCGTACGCACGGCAACTGACAGCAGAACGGAAAGGCAGGTGGCGGCAGTGCCCAGGACCACGGACTCGGACGGCACGCCCGTGCCTCAGCGGCTCCTGGCCGCCGCCACCCGGCTCTTCGCCGAGCAGGGCTACGACCGCACCTCGGTGCAGGAGATCGTCGAGGCGGCAGGCGTCACCAAGGGAGCGCTGTACCACTACTTCGGCTCCAAGGACGACCTGCTGCACGAGGTGTACGCGCGCGTGCTGCGCATCCAGCAGGAGCGGCTGGACGCCGTGGCCGGTGCCGACGAGCCGGTGGAGAAGCGGCTGCGGTCCGCGGCCGCGGACGTCGTGGTGACGACCATCGAGAGCCTCGACGACGCGATGATCTTCTGGCGTTCCATGCACCACCTCAGCCCCGAGAAGAACAAGCAGGTCCGCGCCGAGCGCCGCCGCTACCACGAACGCTTCCGCGCGCTCGTGGAGGAGGGCCAGGAGTCGGGTGTCTTCTCCAGGGCGACCCCGGCGGACCTCGTGGTCGACTACCACTTCGGCTCGGTCCACCACCTGTCGACCTGGTACCGCCCCGACGGGCCCCTCACGCCCCAGCAGGTCGCGGACCACCTGGCCGACCTGCTGCTGCGCGCGCTGCGCCCGTAGCGGCCCTCCCGCCCCGCCTCGGGTGAGGCCGTGGCGGCTCCCGGCGGACGTCCCGGACCGCTCGGGGCTCGTCAGGTACGCGTAGGTGCCGGTGAGTTCGAGCGGGCGCCTCAGCGCCGGGCCGACGCCGTCCAGGTGGAAGGCGATGCCGTTCCGGCCGGCGGAGCGACGTTGGTGCCGCTCGCGTGAGGGCCGGGGCACACGGTATGCAGGCCGGTGCCGAAGGAGATTCGTCCGGCGTCTGGAGGTCAGGGGCGCTGGCTAGGGGCGTTTCGAACGTCCTGTGCGGTGCCCGCGGTGTCCGGTGCGTGCTCTCGGCGTGCCGGACGAAAGCCTTCGTACTGGACGTACTTGGGATTCGCCGCGGTGGTCGCAGGCGACCACCGGTAGTGTCCTGGCGGCGGTGGGCGCGATGACCAGCGCGGTATCGGCCAGATGCTCGATGGCGAGGCGCGCCGTGACCTCCATGCACCGCTCCAGGTTCAGCGAGGCCAGCAGAGCGGTGGAGGTCTCGGCGAGGAACCGGGTGCGCCCGCGCTCTGCCTCCAGCTCTCCCACCGCGGAACGGTGGGCGGTCTCCTCCATCAGCCACCAGACCGTGCGGGCGCCGGCCGCTGCGGAGGGACGCGCCGAGAACGACCGGTCGCCCACCGTCCCGCTGACGGGGACCGGCTGGGTCCGATCAGCGGTGCCGAGCCAGGTGGGGGAGGACAGCGGCTGCCCGACACGCGCCGTGGGCAGCAGTGCGCCGGCCGCGTCGTTGAGCTCCGCGACGTGCCCGTCCGCGTCCAGGACCACCACCGGGCAGGGGGCGGAGGCGACGCTCACCGTGTCGGTGCGGTGCCTGGCCGGGGAAGAAGTCATGTACGGCCCCCCTACGCGTGGCCCACACCTCGCTTTGCGAAGACGGAAGAGGACTGGGCTCGATGCACGGTCCCGCAGTCCGGGTGCGTGGTGCAGCCACCGGACTCGTCCACGGCCCCACGAGGAACCGATCCGGGGCGCGACGTCCCCCGAACCCGACTCTTTACCCCGAAGGCCGGTCACGAGACGACGTTTCACATCTCGTCCACACGGGCGGCCGCGTCCGTCCGTCGACGCGAAGGGGCGGCAGGGGCGCCGGGGACAGCCCCGTCGCCGCTGCCGCCCGCGCGCGTCACACGTACCGCTTCAACTCCCGCCGGGCCAGCGACCGCTGGTGCACCTCGTCCGGCCCGTCCGCGATCATCAGCGTCCGCGCCCCGGCGTACAGCTCCGCCAGTGGGAAGTCCTGGCTCACCCCGCCGGCACCGTGCAACTGGATCGCCCGGTCGAGGATGTCCACCACCGCCCGAGGCGTGGCGATCTTGATGGACTGGATCTCCGTGTGGGCACCGCGATTGCCCACCGTGTCCATCAGCCACGCGGTCTTCAGCACCAGCAGCCGCAGCTGCTCCACCGTCACCCGCGCGTCCGCGATCCAGTTGTGCACCACACCCTGCTGGGCCAGCGCCTTCCCGAACGCGGTCCGGGACACGGCCCGACGGCACATCAGCTCGATCGCCCGCTCGGCCATGCCGATCAGCCGCATGCAGTGGTGGATCCGCCCCGGCCCGAGCCGCGCCTGCGCGATGGCGAAACCGCCGCCCTCCTCGCCGACCAGGTTCGACGCCGGCACGCGCGCGTGGTCGAAGATCACCTCGGCGTGACCGCCGTGGTAGTGGTCCTCGTACCCGAACACCTGCATGGCCCGCTGGATGGTGACGCCCGGGGTGTCGCGCGGCACCAGCACCATCGACTGCTGGCGGCGGATGTCCTCCCCGTCCGGGTCGGTCTTGCCCATCACGATGAAGATCTTGCAGTCGGGGTGCATCGCCCCGGAGATGTACCACTTGCGGCCGGTGATGACGTACTCGTCGCCGTCCCGCTCGATGTGGGTGGTGATGTTGGTGGCGTCCGAGGAGGCCACCTCCGGCTCGGTCATCGCGAACGCCGAGCGGATCTCGCCGGCCAGCAGCGGCTCCAGCCACTGCTTGCGCTGCTGCTCGTCGCCGAACTGGGTGAGCACCTCCATGTTCCCGGTGTCGGGCGCCGCGCAGTTCGTCACCGTCGGCGCCAGCTGCGGGGAGCGGCCCATGATCTCGGCGAGCGGCGCGTACTGGAGGTTGGTGAGCCCGGCCCCGTACTCGGAGTCCGGCAGGAAGAGGTTCCACAGGCCCTGCCTGCGGGCCTCGGCCTTGAGCTCCTCGACCACCGGCACGGTCTCCCACGGCGAGGCGAGCCGCTCGCGCTGTTCGTGCGCCACGGCCTCGGCCGGGTAGACGTACTCGTCCATGAAGGCGAGGAGCTTGGCGCGCAGCTCTTCGGTGCGCGCGTCATAAGCGAAGTCCATGTGGATCAGCCCTCCTGGAGGCCTTCGTGGAGCGTGGTCAGTCCGTGTCGGACGAAGACGGGGACGAGGTCGCCGATGCGGTCGAAGCCGCGTCCGACCGTCTGGCCCAGCGTGTAGCGGTAGTGGATGCCCTCGAGGATCACGGCGAGCTTGAACCAGGCGAACGCTGTGTACCAGGAGACCGCGGAGACGTCGCGCCCCGAGCGGGCGGCGTACCGCTCGATGAGTTCCGACGGCGCCGGGTGCCCGGGCGCCTCGGCGGTCGTGGAGACGGGGGACTCGGGCATGCCCAGCGGCATGCTGTACATGACCAGCAGGCCGAGGTCGGTGAGCGGGTCGCCCAGCGTCGACATCTCCCAGTCGAGGATGGCCTTGATCTGGTCGTCCTCGCCGATCAGCACGTTGTCGAGCCGGTAGTCGCCGTGCACGACGGCGGGGGCGGGGGAGTCGGGCAGCTCACGGCCGAGGGCGGCGTGCAGCTCGTCGATGCCGTCCAGGTCGCGGTTGCGTGAGGCGTCCAGCTGCTTGCCCCAGCGGCGCAGCTGCCGGTCCAGGAAGCCCTCGGGCCGGCCGAAGTCGGCGAGACCCACCTCGCCCGGGTCGACCGCGTGCAGCTCGACCAGGGTGTCGACCAGGTTCAGCACCGCGCCCCGGGTCCGCTCCGGACCGAGGGGGACGAGCTGGTCGGCGGTGCGGTAGGGGGTGCCCTCGACGAACTCCATGATGTAGAACGGCGATCCGAGCACCTCCTCGTCCTCGCACAGCAGCACCGGCTCCGGCACCGGCACGGCGGTCGGGTGCAGCGCGCTGATCACCCGGTGCTCGCGCTTCATGTCGTGCGCGGTGGCCAGGACATGGCCGAGCGGGGGCCGTCTGACGACCCAGCGGGAGGTGCCGTCGGAGACCGCGTAGGTGAGGTTCGACCGTCCGCCCTCGATCAGCCGGCCGGACAGCGGGCCGGTCGCCAGGCCGGGCCGCTCGCGGTCGAGCAGGCCGCGCAACCGTTCGAGATCGAGTCCGGGCGGGTGGTCGGGGCTCATGTGTCGCTCCTACGGGCAGGGTGGACAGTTCCCGACTCATGATGCCGACCGGTCGGTATGTCGTCCAGAGCGGGGCCGAAACGTGATCGGAGCCACGATAGGCCGACGACTCCTCACGGGAGGCGACCGGGGAGGTTTCAGCCGGTTCGTTCAGGCCATCCGGCTTGCGTGGGACCCGACGAGCCCGGAAGGTCAGAGCCATGAAGGCCATCAGCTACTCACGGTACGGCGGACCCGAGGTGCTGGCGTTCGGCGAGGTCCGCGATCCGAAGGTCGGCCCCGACGCGGTGCTGGTGAGGGTACGGGCGGCGGCCGTGAACCCCGTCGACTGGAAGGCCCGCGAGGGATACCTCGACGGGATCCTCGCCCCCGTCTTCCCCGTGGTGCCCGGCTGGGACGTCTCGGGCGTCGTCGTACGGCCGGGCGTGGCCGTCTCGGAGTTCGACGTCGGGGACGAGGTCATCGGGTACGTGCGCGAGGACTTCCTCTCCCGAGGCACCTTCGCCGAGTACGTGGCCGCGCCGCTGCGCACCCTCGCGCGCAAACCGCGCAACCTCTCCTTCGAGGAGGCGGCCGGACTGCCGCTGGTCGGGCTCACCGCCTACCAGGTGCTCGTCAAGGTGCTCCAGGTGAAGCGGGGCGAGACCATCCTGGTGCACGCCGCGGCCGGGGGAGTCGGCTCGATCGCCGTGCAGCTCGGTCTCCACCTCGGTGCCCGGGTGATCGGTACGGCGAGTGAGCGCAACCACGACTTCGTGCGGGGCCTCGGCGGGGAGCCCGTGGTGTACGGCGAGGGCCTCGGCGAGCGGGTGCGCGGACTGGCCCCCGAGGGGGTGGACGCGGTGTTCGACACCGTGGGAGGGGACGCGCTGAAGGTGTCGGCGAACCTGCTGGCCCCCGAGGGCCGTCTGGCGTCGATCGCCGACAACGACGTCGTGAACTACGGCGGTCGCTACTACTTCGTCCGCCCCGACGCGCAGGATCTCCAGCACCTGGCCGGCCTGGCGGAGCAGGGTGTGGTGAGCGTGCACGTCGACGAGACGTTCCCCCTGGAGCGTGCTGCGGACGCGCACCGGCTGAACCAGGAGGGCCGCACCCGCGGCAAGATCGTCGTGACGGTGGACTGGCAGAGCGGGGGCGAGGGCGAGTGAGGAACGGCGCCCTGAAGGGCCGGTGAGGAACGGGGTGTCCGTGCCTGCCGCGGCACTACAGGACGAGGGCGGCCCCGCACACCGCCATCGCCACCGTGCACAGCACCGCGGCCGCCGCGTGCCGGGGCGCGAACGCCACGGGGCTCGGGGTGGCCGCGAGGGTGCGGATGCGCAGGTGGGTGACGCGCAGAAGGCCCAGCCAGAGCACACAGCACAGCGCGCACGCGACGACCCCGGCCGTCGACGCCCCACCGTGCAGCACGGCCTTCACCGCGAGCACGGCGACGACGGTGCCCGACAGCGTCGTGCGCCGCCAGGCGAGCCGGGTCCGCTCGGGCTGCAGTCCGGGATCGCGGTCGGGATCCTGCCGACGGGCGGCTTGCGGCCTCACCCCTCCCACCCCACGAGCACCAATAGGACCATGGCGACGGCCACGACCGCCACGACGAGACTCAGCAGCGCCGGGAACCGTGAGACCGGCAGGTCCTCACCCCGGCGCATGGCCCGTTCACAGCGCACCCAGTGGTTGACCGCCCGCAGTGAGCACAGCACGCCCGCGGCCAGCAGGGCGAGCGCCAGCCCGACCCGCCAGGCCCAGCGCAGGTCGGGCAGGAACTGGTCCACGGCGAAGCCGCCGCCGATCAGCGCGAGCGCGGTGCGCAGCCAGGCCAGGAACGTGCGTTCGTTCGCCAGCGAGAACCGGTAGTCGGGCGTCTGGCCGTCCTCCCGGACCTCCGCGGGCGCGAACCACAACCGGACGTTCCGTACGAACTCGATCACGTGCGCGACCCTACCCGGGAGCCCGGTCCGCCTGCGCTTCAGCCGGCCGACCGGAACGCCTTGAGCCGCTCGTACGCCGCCAGCCCGTCCGGCACCCACTCCCAGTCGGTCAGGCGCCGCTCGACCTCGGCCTCGGACAGGAAGTCGTACCAGCCCACCTCTTCGACCTGCGGCCGTACCGGGAGCTCGCAGCGGACCTCGTAGACCGCGGACCACCAGGTCCGGCCGGAGCCGTCGTCATAGAGGAACGTGAAGAGGTGCCGCGGCTGCGGCAGACCGCTCACGCCCAGCTCCTCCTCGGCCTCGCGCAGGGCCGCCGTGTCGTAGGACTCGCCCGCGCCGACGACTCCGCCGACGAACATGTCGTGCAGGGACGGGAAGACCAGCTTGGTCGGGGTGCGCCGGTGCACGAAGATCCGGCCCTCGGCGTCCCGGGCCTGGATGAACACACAGCGATGGCGCAGCCCTCGGGCGTAGACCTCGCCGCGCGGGCACCGCCCGACGACCCGGTCGTTCTCGTCGACGACGTCGAGGATCTCGTCAGCAGTGCTCATGTCCTCATCCAAGCAGGACACGCGCCCCGGGCGGCGCGGGGTCCGTCAGGGCGAGGCCGGGCTGACCGCGGGCGCGGCCACCCGGGCCCGCTCCACTGCCCCGTGCGGCATCGCCGGATGCAGACCCAGCAGCACGATCCCGGTGACCACGGCCAGCAGGCCACCGGCCTCCCAGCTCAGGGCCACCGCGTCGGTGCGCAGCCGGTCTCCCAGAAAGCCGACGCCGCAGACGATTCCGGCGAGCGGCTGCGCCGCGGTCAGGGCGGGCAGCGACTTGCGCAGGGACGCGGTCTCGAACGCGCTCTGGACCAGGACCAGCCCGGTGACGCCCAGTGCCAGCACCGCGTAGGGCTCCCAGCCGGTGAGCAGCTCGGCGAAGCCGCCGTCGACGGCCTTCTGCCCGCTGACCCTGGTCAGCGCGTCCTGCACGCCGTAGAGCAGCCCGGCGGCCAGGGCCAGCAGCACTGGGCCGGAGCTCAGCCGGGACCGCTCCGCTTCCCCGTCACCGGCGAGCGCGTCCGCAACTACGACGGCCTCGGGGGCCAGCTCCTCTTCGCCTACC
>NZ_JBEXSH010000305.1:0-9363 GCF_040613555.1 Streptomyces sp. NPDC006265 | reverse complement strand
CAGGCGATCTGGAAGGCCCGTTCCACCGACTCCCGGGCCAGTTCACGGCGGCCGGTCAGCAGATAGGTCTGCCGGACGAGACCGGATTTCTGACCGGCCGATCGCCTGGCAGGGCGACGCGCTTGCGGCGCGGCCCGGAGCCCGGTCGAGCGCTCGCCATGGGGGCTGGCGGGCTGCTCGCCGGCCCTCGGCCGCGCCTCGCGCCGTCCCTGGCAGGTTTCCGCTATGCCCTGGCGTCGAAGTTGCCGGACCCCCTGCGGCTGAGGACGAAGTCGTAGACAGTCCGGCGGTACCAGTGGTCTTGAAGGACCCGAGGCTTTCCGCCGTCCCCGGCCGTCCGGTCGGCGAACGGGACCTGACCTCGGGCGTGGTAGGCGTGGATGGTCTCGCGCGCGAGGGGTTCGCCGCGCGTGGCCATGCCCAAAACCTCGGCAAAGTCGTAGATGTCCAGCAGGTCCAGAGGGTCGCCCTCAGGCAGCGGGTTGACCAGCGCCGGCCCGGTGCCCTTGGCGGCCGCCCACACATGCGGGCGGTGCTCCTTCACCCAGGCGTCGACCGCGTGCGCGGCATACGTGCGCGGACGTGTGCGCAACGGCGTCGGGAAAGCCCGGCGGATGACCTTCTTACCCTCTCGCTTCTCCTTGACGCTGATCCACTGGAGGCCGGTGCGCTCGGAGACGCCATACCGCGGGCCGATCATCTCCGCGGCCAGTTCAGCCTGCTCACTACGGACTTCGGACACCGACGCAGCCGCCAGCGCCGGCTCAACCTGCTCGTCCTGGACGCCGGCAGAGGAGTCGGTTGCCGACGTCTCGGGCCACGCCTGACCTGTCAGTTCCACACGACGCTGGGCCGCGGTCCAGGACCGCCGGCGGTTGTGCCGGACCCACTCGTCCACCTCGGCCGCGCTGTAGCCGTTCTCGCCGGCCTCGGGGAACCCCTCAACACGGGTCCACCCCCTGGCCGTCTGACCGCTCACGCTGTACGTGCTCGCGATGGCTTGTGCGTCGACGTACCCCGTTCGCGCGGTGGAAGCACGCTCCGAGCTCGCGCCGGCGGCTGCAGGGGTCTGTCCAGCGACCGCCGGCACCTCCGACGTCTTCTGGCGGCGCATGCGACGAGGCCGGTTCACGAACTCGTACGCCGTCTCGCGGAACCACATGCGTTCCGTCACCTCCGGCCGCTTCCCGTCCCCCGGCTTACGGTCGGGCCCCGGCATCTTCTTCCGGGAGATGTACGTTCGCAGGGTGACCTCGGGCACCGGCTCCTTCCGCCCGAGGGCCTTCCCCTCCCAGGCGGCGATGTCCGACAGCTTCACCAGGTCCTTCGGATTGCCCTCAGGCAGGCCGTACGGGTTGTCCGAGTCCTGCCCCTGCGCCCAGTAGACCGGGAGGTTCTCGCGCAGCCAGTCGTCCACCAGCGCGGCGTCGCGGACCAGGGTTCGCCCAGGACCGGACGGCCACCCCTCGGGGAAGCCCTCGAGCGTGACCCAGTAGGCCACGTTGGCTTCATTGACCTTGTACTTGGTCGCGATGTCGTGTGAGGTCACAACTTCATCGGCGTCGGCGGGAATCACTGATACTCCTTGTCGGACCGGCAGTGAACCCGCAGGCCGTGGTCGTGGCCCCGAGGGTGGGGGCCTGAGTGGAACGAGCTCGAGCTGTGACCGGCATCGCCGGCTCCTCTCCGCGCCGGCGCCCTCGATCGTGCAGGGGCAGGCGCTAAAGTACATTACGTTTGGCGAATAGACAACGCGCGTGGGTGTTGATCGGCTCGGGATCGCCACGGGGGTGCCTTCGGGGAGGAACGGTGATCCGCCCCTCCCCGAAGGCACCGACGTGAGTGGTCAGTGCGCCAGGGCAAAGCCCTGGCCCGCGCCCGAGTTCTTCGCGCGGAGCTTCTCATCGCGCGCCCGCTGAAGGCCGCCGAATGTCTCCTGCCCTTGCTTCTTGAGAAGGTGCGGGATCCTATTGGCCGGAATTCCCACAAGCGGTGACTCGCTGAGAACCGAAAGGAGGTCGGATTCGGTCTGGTCGGTGTATTCGGCGGCGATCAACGCCTCCACGTCCGGGAATACATCCGCGTGCCGTTCGGTCCCCAGGTCGATCAGGTGATCCTCCTTCCCTCCGAGGCTGTAGCACCAAAGGAAATTATCCGGCGCGTCGTTCACGACAAGCCGCTTAAAACGGCTGATTTCCTTGGTGTAGCAGTAGAAGCGAACACCCGGCGAGCTGCGCATGATGCGCATCCAGGTGAGAAGGTACTCGTCGGAAAAGAACTCGCCTGAATCGTGCATACGAATCCACTTGCCGGCGTACCGCTTGTGGCGGAGTTCGTCCGTCATTCGCTTCTCGAACTCTTCCGGAGTGTCACGGCAGAGGAGAAGATTGCGAATGTGGGCTGCGCGGACGTTCTTGAACCGGTACGTGCCGACTCGGGCGTAGCACAACTGTGCGCACACGCCCGCCTGAGGGCAGACGTTGAAATGGCTGCCGTCAGGCATTTCAATCACGAAGGCTGGCAGTGTCCAGTTGAATACGCCGATCCTCCTCAGGTCCGAGTTCTGGGTGAGGAGCCGCTTGGGGGTGGTGCGGCCGGTCGCGTTGGTGCTCTCAGACATCTCGTTCCTCATGTTTCGAAGGGGAGGGGTAGGCGGGTGAGGTGCCGGGGCATCCGATGTGAGGGCGGACGCACGCGTGGATTCCGAGCGCGGTCACGCCGCCGTCGGCTCTCGCGAGCACGGCGAGCCCTTGGGCGATGGCGGTGCGCGCACTGCGCTGGTGATGGCCGCCGTACTGGGCGTCGTCGCCGTGACTGGCGATCAGGTCGGCGGCCTGCGCCGAGACGCGATCGATCTCGGGCTGTGAGAGTCCCCGCAACTCGGCGATGCACAGCGGGACCATGAACAGCAGCCACGTCACCCACGTCGCCGACGCCGACGTCGGGCTTTCTACGGGGGCGGTGACCACCCGGCCGAAGGGGCCGTGCGTCGGAGGGGTGGGCTGCGGATCTGGCTCGTGCTGCAGAGGCTCTTTGCCGGCGCCGGTGGAGGGAGTGGCTGTCGTCATGGTGAGGTGTCGCTCCATGCAGGGCGCCCCCGGCTGTATCAGCCGGGGGCGCCCGTGGGGGGGAGGGGGAATCGCGATCAGTCGCCGCGTGCG
Source organism: Streptomyces sp. NPDC006265 (assembly GCF_040613555.1). Taxonomy (NCBI): domain Bacteria; kingdom Bacillati; phylum Actinomycetota; class Actinomycetes; order Kitasatosporales; family Streptomycetaceae; genus Streptomyces; species Streptomyces sp. NPDC006265. The sequence continues at coordinate 6,202 of NZ_JBEXSH010000305.1, read as the reverse complement.
AGGCAGCCGGCAGTGTGCGCGGGGGAGGTGCGGAGGCGGGGGGATCCCCCGAGCCTGTCGCGGGTCTGGAGGAGGTAGTCGCCCAGGTCTTCCAGGGAGTTGATCTCCTCGGTGGGCACCGGCTTGCCGCACTGGTCGCACGGGGCGAGGAGGTCGAAGGTGAGGCGCCGGCGGTCGTCGTAGGTCGCGAGGAAGTCCAGCGTCCTGTCCGCGAAGGGGATGGACAGGGCCACCGCGGGGTAGTGCACGCCGTCCGCGAGGAGCGGGTGGGTGTCGTCGTCCCTGGTACGGATGCCGATCGGGCGGCCAAGGGAGTGGAGCGAGAGGCGGTGGCGGAGTACCGCCTCCACCCAGCGAAGCTCGGCGTCGTGGCTGTGGAGGGCCGGGTCCGGTCCGACCTGGGTGGCCTGACCGGCCTGTGCGCGCTCCACGGCCGCCTGGACGGCTGCGGCCTCGACGTAGTTGGGGGGCTTCTTCATGGTGCTCGGCATGGGGTCTCCGAGAAGATCAGGCCCGTGATCGGCACGCTGGCACGCGTCAGGGTCACCAGGGCGGGGAGTCGAAGGCCGCGAACAGCGGCTCCGGCCGACGGGGTCTTCCCCGTCCGACACCCACCACGTTACATATTGAACAGCTAATACGCAACATTATGGCTGAAGAGACGGCCGGCCAGCTGATGCCCCTGGAAGAGCAACAGCACGGCCGGCCGGTGGACGCCGGACTACGCCGGCGCGGCGGTGAGCTGTCCGACCTTGTCGAGCAGGAGCTGGGCCCGGGCGAACGCGGCTGCCTTGTGACCGTACGACGGGACGACCAGGTGCATCGTTTCGTGAGCCAGCGCGCGATCGGCCTCCTCGCGCGTCGTCACCAGCTGGAGGTTGACGGCCATCAACGGCACCTTCAGCCGCGCGCTCTTCGGGCCGCGATACACCTGGGCTGCGTAGTGCGAGAGGAACGGCATGCCGCTGATCGACGCGTACGCCGCGAGGTCCAAGACGAGGTGGAAGTCTCTCTGCGAGACGGAGGCGAACTGCTTCGCTCGCCGGCGCAGCCAGTGCACGTCGACAGGCAGGTTCCGCTCGTCCTCCGGCAGTGGGCTTCGCAGTTCGGCGTGCCGCTGTTCCGTTACCGGATGGGCTCGGTCTGCCATGTGCTTCCTCCTCTCGGTCGCGGTTTGGATCTTGAGTCGATGCCGTTTGGCATGCGGCCGGCGCAGCGAGACCTCCCGGTTCCTCCGCGCGGCCGCCGTGGCTTCGAGGCCATCATGCCAACACGTCCCCTACTTGCCCCTTCGGTGCCTGCGCTGGGCCGCTCATGCGTACCGTCCGTGCCATGAGTCGGCGTCCAGGCGCTGAAGCTCGGCGTCCTCATCGGGGGTGAGCCGGTTGGTGAAGTCGTCCCAGTGGATCAGCTGCTCCAGCTCGGGGCCGTCGGCCGGCTCGATGCGTGCTCGCTGCCCGCTGGTCAGGTCTATATCCACCCCGTCGTCGACAACGGTGCCGCGAGCGCAGGTCAGGGAGCGCCGGCGGGTGGCGTTGAGATTGAACAGGTAGCCGCCGCCGTTGTCCTCGCCGCCGATCAGCGGCCGAATCCACAGAACTTGCTCATCCTGCTCATCCCCGTTCTCAACCCGGTGATGCCGGGCGAGGGCGGCGCGGAAGACCTCCGTCCCGTCCGGGTCCCACACGATCAGGCGCGCGCCGGCGTCTACCGGGTCACCCGTGGCGCTGTGGTTGCCCGCGAGCAGGTCCGAGAATCGCTGGTGCCACTGCTGTGTCATTCGATCGCTCCTTGTCAGCTGTAGTCGTCGGACGTGCACAGGACATCCTCGACGGCCTTCCCGCCCATGTGGGTGATGCCTCGTGAGGCGAGGGAAGCGAGGATGGTGGTGCGCTCCGCGGCGGTGTGGCACACGATCCGGCTGGGTGCCTCCGCTCCGAACAGGTCGAGCCCGTTCCTGAACATGACCTCGTTGCCGGCGGCGGAGAATTTCGCGATCTTCATCGGGTCGCGGGTGATCGCGTTCTCGTTGTAGTTGTGGTGCGCGGGGTTGATGGCGCCGTAGTGGTCGCCGTTGTAGGCGTAGTAGTCACTGCGCCGCATCAGCACGCTTGGGTCATCCCAGATCAGCATGCCGCCGCTCGGCTGGTTGGGAGTCTTCTTGACCCGCAGGAACACGCTGTTGGCGCCGCCGGTCATCTTGTCGGCCTGCTCGCTCATGCCGAGCCCGCCGCCGATGCCCATGACGGCCCGCTTCTCCGTGGAGGCCAGGACGCCGGTTCCCAGGAGACTGGAGAGCGCACCGCCGTGGAGACTGTGGGTCAGTGACCTCCCCTTGAACGCCCCCTGAATCTCCGCCTGCTTCCCCGTCACGTCGAAGCGAGACCACGTCAGCCACTTGCCGGACGTCGACGGTATCGGCTCATAGCCCGGGCTGGCCGCCAGTTCGGCCCCACCCGAGAATCCGGAGGCCTTGGCCACGGCGTCCCGGACGACCTCGACCTTCATCGGCAGTACCTTGTGGGCGGCCTCCAACTGGATCCGCTTCATCGCCGTCTGCAGGGCCCCGCTGTCGAGGCCCATGAGGGTTTCCATCCGCTGGTGCACGATCTCCTGGACCTGAAGGTCCTGAAGTCCCTGAGCCGTGGCCATGGCGGCCTGCATGCCGTCGGCCTCACCGAGCCCCTGCGCCTGGATGTTGTTCGACAGGTACGTCCACTCGCCCTCGGCCGCGGTCATCGGCTTGTTCATCAGGTGCAGTTGCTCCAGGCGCTCCACGAGGTCCTTGCCGTGGCCGGCGCCGGCCGGGGCGTGGACTTCGAGCTGCCCGCGCAGCGAGAACTCCGTGTGCTTGGGGTCGTTGTCCTTGTACGGGCGGTAGACGGCGGTCCAGCCGTCACCCATGTCGATCTCGTACTCGGTGCCGTTGGCGGAACTGCGGGTGACGCCGTCCCAGGACGACTGGCCCGTTTCCGGGTCGAGGGACGCCTTGATCCGGCTGGCCTTGCGGACCGTCGCGGCGAGCGTGCCGGGCTCCGGCTCCCCGTTGGGCACCGGTATCTGCTTGGTGACCATCTTGGTCTCGGTCACCTCGTAGGCGTCCATCCACGGCATGACCGACCCGCCGTTGTCGATCTTGTCCTTCACTACCTGCAGCTGGTGCAGGTAGTGAAGGGCCATGGCCTCCTCCTCGTCGCTGATCGACGGGTTGTGGAGGACGTCGGCGACTGCGTCGAAGGCCGCCTGGTGCTTGGCGATCGACGCTTCCGACATCTCGGAGCCGGTCTTCAGCTTGTGCTGCACCGAGCTGATCGCGGTCTTGGTCAGCTCGGCCAGCTTCTTCTCCTTGTCGAGGTCGAGGCGCTCCTTGACCTGCTCCTCGACCTGGATCTCCTCCATGTGGGTGCCCGGAATGCTCAGCGCGTCGAGGAGCTTCTCCTCGGCCTCCTCGGATATGTGCGTGAGCAGCACCTCCCGCGGGCCGTCCGGCGAGTCGTAGGCGACCAGGGTGGCTTCGGAGTTGATGAAGTCGTCCCCGCCCACAAGGAGCGGCGTGCCGGTCGGCTCGCCGACGGGGGGCGCGGCCGGCACCGGCGTCAGCGGCGGGTCCGTCTCCTCCTCTTCCTCCTGGACCTCCAAGATGTCGTCGGCGTGGAGCAGTCCAGCCTCCTCCGTCGGCGCCTCCTCACCGCTGCCCTGCAGCTCCCCCTCGGCCGCGAGGCCCTCGGGCTCGGGCTCGGCCGAAGCCTCCTGGAATTCCTCCTCGGGTCCGGTAGCGGATACGTCAGGCTCAGGTGCGGGTTCGGTGCCCAGCAGCGCGTCGAGCTCCGCCAGAGCGTCCTCGGCAGCGGCAGCTTCCGCAGGTTCGGCAGGCAGCTGAGAGAGCTCCAGCTCCTCGAGTTCGGCGCCCCCCGTGCCTCCCGCGGCCGCGCCCGTGAGGTCGGTCCCCTCGGCCGCATTCGGCGCTCCGGTGATGTCCGGCGGCACGGGGGGTGCCTCGGCGAGCGCGGTGGGGCTGACCGCGTAGCTCTGGTGGCTCGACTTGGATCCGGTTCCCATCAGCTACCACCGCCGTGCTTGAGGGAGGCGCCGGAGGGCAGACCCATCTGCTTGACGAAGAAGTCGGCGAAGTTCTGACGCAAGTTGTTCTTCCTCTCGACTGCGTGGTCCAGGAACGCCGTGGCGATCTGGGCGTGTGTGACCTGGGACTGCGGGACTTTCAGCGCCTTGGCCGCCTTGCTGCGCATCTGCGGCACCCATGCCACGCCGGCCTTGACACCCTCGTGCGCGGTGGAGTGCAGGATCGAACGCAGCTGTGCATCCGGCATGGACTCGAACTTCTTGATCACCGGGTGTGCGGCGGCAGGATTGATCTTGACGTCCTTGGCCAAGCCGCCTCCCAGGGCTGCTTGGTAGAGCTTCTGGTGGATTGGGGTGAAGCCGCCGCCGCCGCTGGGGGCGTAGTCCACCGACAGCTTGTCCAGGCCGTAGTGCTTGAAGGCCTGGCCGCGATCGATCTGCACGAGGCCGCCCGAGGGTGTGGCAAGCCAGTTGTCCTGGTGACCGTCGTGCTCGCCGACGAACCAGGAGCCCACGTGCGACCGGACGATCGCGTCGACCTGGGACTGCGTCCACTGGCTCGGGCTGGACGTGAACGGCTTGGCGTCCTTGAGCAGCGGCTGGATGGAACCGGCCGTGCCGTCGGCCTTCTTGTGGTGGTACACCGGCACTGCCGGCACGCCGCCCAACGACAGGACTTGGGACGCGGCGGCCTCGGTGTGGCCCAGGGCCCCGCCGTGGTTGTGGTCGGCCTTGAACATCCACTGCGAGCCGTCCGGGCCTGTATGGACGGTCTTGGCATATGTCCCGCCGAGATTCGACACCTTGGTACCCGAGCCGAAGGACCAGCCGGCGACCTCCTTGGGATCGATGTAGGCCGGGACGTCCTGGCTGGTCGCCTTCGCCTGCTGCACCTCGGCCATCAGCGCCTGGATGTTCGCGTTGAACGACCCCGGCTTCGGCGCCTTCGCCGGCTTCGCTGCGGTCGCGGCCGGCTTGGGCGTGGGGGTCGCGCCGTTCTTCGGCAGCTTGCTCGCCAGTGCCTGGACCGCCTCGTCGGAGGCCAGACCTCCATCCGGCTTCGCCGAAGGAGCAACGGTGGCCGCCGCCTTGGCGGCCTTGGCCGCGGCCTTCTTCGCGACGTCCGCGTTGACCTTGTCCTTGATGGCCTGCTGGTCGTACTTCTTGTTGAAGCTTGCGGCGATGTAGTTCTGGACCTGGGCACGTGTGGCCTTGGCGTTGTTGTCCATGCCCAGCTCGGCCGCGACGGTGCGCAGGTCGGCGAGCTTCTGCTTCGCGGCCCACGATTTGAAGTCGCTGGTCAGATCGCCGGGGTGGAGGTACTTCCCTGGACCGAGGGCCGGGTGCTCGGCGTACGGGGTGTCGCTGGCACCGCCTTGCTGGGTTTGGGAGTACCAGCTGTTCACGTCCGTCTGCATGTCCCGGACGTCGCCGGCGTTCTTCGCCCACGCGGCGATCGCCTGCGGCGCGCCCGGGTCGCCCGCCGGCGGCAGGTTGAGCGGCTGGTCGCCTCCGGGGGCCATCGCAACGTGGGCGGCGTAGCTGGCGTCGAGGTTCGCCAGCTGCTCTTGCCGCTTGGTTGCCAGAGCCTTGAGCGTCTCCACTTGGCTTTCGGGTGTGTTCGGCCGCATCAGTGCCACGAGCCCGTGACTACCGAGGTGCATCGCCTCGGTCTCGCTCAGTTGCCCCGAAGCGAGAGCCTGCTGCACGAGAGGCTGGAGGTCCTTCGGCGGCAGGTACGCGTGGTGGAGAGCCTCGTCGACCGCCGACTTGGCCTCGGCCTTGGCCTTCGCTAGGTCCTCGCCGAGCTCGGGACAGTCGGCCGACGCCAACTTCTGCTCAGCCGCGAGCATCGTGTGCAGGGCCTCGGCCCTCTGTTCCTGAGACTGAGGCCCGTAGGTCTTCTTCGCCTCGTTCCAGGCTTCGATCGACGCGGACACCGCCTGGGCGGAGGCGCCAACCTCGTCGGGCGTGGCTTTCCATGCACCGCCGCTGAGGGGCGGCTCGGTGCCCTCGATCTCGTGCAGGTCGGCGAGCGTCATTCCGCCGACCGTCTTGCCGGCGAGCAGCTCGTTGTACCGGCTGAGCGCGGCGGCCTGGATCTTCGCTTTGGACGGGATGT
>NZ_JBEXSH010000304.1:0-9401 GCF_040613555.1 Streptomyces sp. NPDC006265 | reverse complement strand
GGGAGGGTGACCGGCGCCGGTATGTGAGGTCGTGGGACCTGGAGGGAGGGGGCGGGCATGCCGTGCCTTAGGGGTGGGGTGAAACGTCGGGAGCGACGTCCGACCGATCATGCCGGGGCGAAAACAGCGGGTGGGGGTGATGTTGTGAAGGTGGGGCGGCTGAACCCCCACTTGGCCGACTGCGTGCCGTGGCGTTCCGTGCCTCGACGGCGGCGCTTCCAAGGAGCCCTCCAGGGGGAACGGGTGTTCGCTCCGGGGAGAACGGGCGTTATCCACAGGCCCGCCGCGTGGGCGCGCATCGTCGTACGCTGGAGACCCCCCGGCCCGCGGCGCGCGTCAGGCCCGTCGTCCTGCCCACCCCCTGCCCTCGACTTGCCCACCGCCCTCGACTTGCCCACCTCCTGCCCGTCGACTTGCCCACCCCCTGGACGGAAAGCCCCGAATGAGCCTGCACGGTCTGCTCGACGCCGTAGTCAAGGACGCCGCCCTCGCGGAAGCGATCAGGGCGGCCGCAGACGGCAACCGCACGCACGTCGACATGGTCGGCCCCCCTGCGGCCCGGCCCTTCGCAGTCGCCGCCCTGGCCCGTGAGACAGGCCGCCCGGTGCTGGCGGTCACGGCGACGGGCCGTGAGGCGGAGGACCTGGCCGCGGCCCTGCGCTCCCTCCTCCCGGCCGAGGGGGTCGTGGAGTACCCGTCCTGGGAGACGCTCCCGCACGAGCGGCTCAGCCCTCGCAGCGACACCGTCGGCCGCCGCCTGGCCGTCCTGCGCCGCCTGGCCCACCCCCGCCCCGACGACCCCGAGACCGGCCCCGTCTCCGTCGTCGTCGCACCCGTCCGGTCCGTGCTCCAGCCGCAGGTCAAGGGCCTCGGCGACCTGGAACCGGTCTCCCTGAGGAGCGGGCAGACCACCGACCTCAACGAGATCGTCGAAGCCCTGGCGGCAGCTGCCTACGCGCGCGTGGAGCTCGTCGAGAAGCGCGGCGAGTTCGCCGTGCGCGGCGGCATCCTGGACGTGTTCCCGCCCACCGAGGAACACCCGCTGCGCGTCGAGTTCTGGGGCGACGACGTCGAGGAGATCCGCTACTTCAAGGTCGCCGACCAGCGCTCCCTCGAAGTCGCCGAGCACGGCCTGTGGGCGCCGCCGTGCCGCGAGCTGCTGCTCACCGAGGACGTCCGCACCCGCGCGCGTGCCCTCGCCGAACAACACCCCGAGCTCGGTGAACTGCTCGGCAAGATCGCCGAGGGCATCGCAGTCGAGGGCATGGAGTCCCTCGCGCCGGTCCTCGTCGACGACATGGAGCTGCTGCTCGACGTGCTGCCCAAGGGCGCCATGGCCGTCGTGTGCGACCCGGAGCGGGTCCGCACGCGGGCGTCGGACCTCGTCACCACCTCGCAGGAGTTCCTGCAGGCATCCTGGGCGGCCACCGCCGGGGGCGGCGAGGCACCCATCGACGTCGGAGCGGCCTCCCTGTGGTCCATCGCGGACGTCCGGGACCGGGCCCGCGAGCTGGACATGATGTGGTGGTCGGTGTCGCCGTTCGCCGCCGACGAGGAGCTCGAAGGGGACACCCTCAAGCTCGGCATGCGCGCCCCGGAGACCTATCGCGGCGACACCGCCAAGGCCCTCGCCGACACCAAGGGCTGGCTCGCCGACGGCTGGCGCACGGTGTTCGTCACCGAGGGTCACGGCCCGGCGGCCCGAACGGTCGAGGTGCTGGGCGGCGAGGGCATCGCGGCCCGCCTCGACTCCGACCTCGCCGAGATCTCCCCGTCCGTCGTGCACGTGGCGTGCGGCTCGATCGACCACGGCTTCGTCGACGCGGCCCTCGGACTCGCCGTCCTGACCGAAACCGACCTGTCGGGTCAGAAGGCGTCGGGCCGCGAGGGCGCCCGCATGCCGGCCCGCCGCCGCAAGACCATCGACCCGCTCACCCTGGAGCCGGGCGACTACATCGTCCACGAACAGCACGGCGTGGGCCGCTACATCGAGATGGTGCAGCGCACCGTCCAGGGCGCCACCCGCGAGTACCTGGTCGTCGAGTACGCCCCCGCCAAGCGCGGCCAGCCCGGCGACCGTCTCTACATCCCCACCGACCAGCTGGAGCAGATCACCAAGTACGTCGGCGGCGAGGCCCCCACCCTGCACCGCCTCGGCGGCGCCGACTGGACGAAGACGAAGGCCCGCGCGAAGAAGGCCGTCAAGGAGATCGCGGCCGACCTCATCAAGCTGTACAGCGCGCGCATGGCCGCCCCCGGGCACGCCTTCGGCGGGGACACCCCCTGGCAGCGTGAACTGGAGGACGCCTTCCCCTACGCGGAGACGCCCGACCAGCTCACCACCATCGCCGAGGTCAAGGAGGACATGGAGAAGACGGTCCCCATGGACCGCCTGATCTGCGGTGACGTCGGCTACGGCAAGACGGAGATCGCGGTCCGCGCCGCCTTCAAGGCCGTCCAGGACGGCAAGCAGGTGGCCGTCCTGGTGCCCACGACGCTGCTCGTGCAGCAGCACTTCGGGACGTTCAGCGAGCGGTACGCGCAGTTCCCGGTCAGCGTGAAGGCCCTGTCCCGCTTCCAGACCGACACCGAGGCCAAGGGGGTCCTGGAGGGCCTGCGCGAGGGCTCGGTCGACATCGTCATCGGCACCCACCGGCTGTTCTCGTCCGAGACCAAGTTCAAGGATCTGGGCCTGGTCATCGTCGACGAGGAGCAGCGTTTCGGCGTCGAGCACAAGGAGCAGCTGAAGAAGCTCCGCGCGAACGTCGACGTGCTGACGATGTCCGCGACCCCGATCCCCAGGACGCTGGAGATGGCGGTCACGGGCATCCGCGAGATGTCGACGATCACCACCCCGCCGGAGGAGCGCCACCCGGTCCTGACCTTCGTCGGCCCCTACGAGGAGAAGCAGATCGGCGCCGCCATCCGCCGTGAGCTGCTGCGCGAGGGCCAGGTCTTCTACATCCACAACCGCGTCGAGTCGATCGACCGCGCGGCGGCGCGCCTGCGCGAGATCGTCCCCGAGGCGCGCATCGCCACCGCCCACGGGCAGATGTCGGAGTCGGCACTGGAGCAGGTCGTCGTCGACTTCTGGGAGAAGAAGTTCGACGTGCTGGTGTCCACGACGATCGTGGAGTCCGGCATCGACATCTCCAACGCCAACACCCTGATCGTGGAGCGCGGCGACAACTTCGGGCTCAGCCAGCTCCACCAGCTGCGCGGCCGGGTGGGCCGTGGCCGCGAGCGCGGCTACGCCTACTTCCTCTACCCGCCCGAGAAGCCGCTGACCGAGACCGCGCACGAGCGGCTCGCGACCATCGCCCAGCACACCGAGATGGGCGCCGGTATGTACGTGGCCATGAAGGACCTGGAGATCCGCGGCGCGGGCAACCTCCTCGGCGGCGAGCAGTCCGGCCACATCGCGGGCGTCGGCTTCGACCTGTACGTGCGGATGGTCGGCGAGGCCGTCGCGGACTACCGGCGCCAGCTGGAGACCGGCGAGATCGAGGAAGAGCCGCCGCTCGAGGTCAAGATCGAGCTGCCCGTCGACGCGCACGTCCCGCACGACTACGCGCCGGGCGAGCGGCTCAGGCTCCAGGCGTACCGGCTCATCGCCTCCGCCAACTCGGAGGAGGACATCAAGGCGGTTCGCGAGGAACTCGTCGACCGCTACGGCAAGCTGCCCGAACCGGTGGAGAACCTGCTGCTCGTCGCGGGCCTGCGCATGTTCGCGCGTGCGTGCGGCGTCAGCGAGATCGTGCTCCAGGGCAACAACATCCGGTTCGCGCCGGTGGAGTTGCGCGAGTCCCAGGAGCTGCGGGTCAAGCGGCTGTACCCCGGGGTCGTCATCAAGCCGGCGGTGCACCAAGTGCTGGTACCGCGCCCGAAGACCGCGAAGGTGGGCGGCAGGCCGCTGGTCGGGCGGGAACTGCTGGCGTGGGTCGGGGAGTTCCTGACGTCGGTGCTGGGTTCGTGATGCGCCGGTGGCCGGGGCGTCGCTGACGCCCCGGCTCCGCTGGGGGTCGGTCAGGCCACCGTCCGTGCCCGTGCGCCGGTTGTCCGGTGCAGGGCCGCCGGCGGGGCGGGTGCGCTGCCGCCGGCCTGACGCAGTGCCGTCGTAAGCCGGTCGCGGACGGCGACCTGCGCGGCGATACGGGCCTCCAGCACCGCCAGACGATCCGCGGCCACCCGCAGCCCCTTCTCGGAGGCGGGCCCGGCCGCGACGTCACCGTCCAGGCACGGCAGGAACACCCGTGCGTCGTCGAGCGTCAGCCCTACGTCGAGCAGCTGCCGGATGTTGCGGACGCGCACGGCCGTACCGGCGTCGTACAGCCGATAGCCGTTCGCGGCCCGCTCGGAGGAGATGAGGCCCGCCTGCTCGTAGTGGCGCAGGGCGCGCGCCGACGTGCCGGTCGCGTCGGCGAGTTCACCGATCCGGATACGAGGTGCTGCCATGCGCGCCAGTGTCATGTGACGACCGCGCCGCCGTCCACCGGAAGGACCACGCCGGTCATGAACGAGGCCCGTGGCGAGGTCAGTCGGGCGATCGCCCACGCCACCTCCTCGGGGCGGCCGATCCGGCCGAGCGGCGTGTGGTCGAGCTGCCACGCGCGGATCGCGGCCTGCTGCTCGGGGGTGTGACCGGCGTGGTCGCCGATGGGGGTGTCGATCGCACCCGGCGCCACGGCGGCGACCCGGATCCCGAGCGGCGCGAGCTCCACCGCCCAGCTGCGGGTGAGCACCTCCAGGGCCGCCTTCCCTGCCGCGTACAGGGAGTTGCCGGGCCAGCCGCGCTGCCCCACCGACGTCGTCACGTTCACGATGACACCGCGGCTGTCCTCCAGTGCCGGGAGCACCGCCTGGGTGAGCAGGACGGGGGCGAGGAGGTTCGTCGCGAGCAGAGGCTCGACGGTGGCACGTGTGTAGGTGCGCAGCGACCGTGCGTTGACGATGCCGGCGTTGTTCACCAGCACGTCGAGACGGCCGTGCCGGTCGAGTGCCGTACGGACGACGGTCTCGGGGCCGTCGGTGGCCGTGAGGTCGGCGACGAGCGGGCTGATGCGGGACGGGTCATGTCCGGCGGTCTCGACGAGGGGTGCCTCGCGGCGGCCCACCGCGACGACGTGTGCGCCCTCGTCGGCGAAGGCGTGCGCGGTGGCACGGCCTATGCCGCTGCCGGCGCCGGTGACGAGCACGGTCCGCGGGGCCGGCAGCGCGTTCTGCTGCCTGGTCTTCGGGTATGTGGTTGCCATGCGGTGATCGTCCGACCCTGACGTCGGTGTCAAGGTCAAGCGGGCGGCGGCCCCCGGGCTGCCGCCCGCAGCAGGCACATGTGAAGCCGTCCGCAGCAGACACACGTGAAGCCGCCCGCAGGACAGATCCATGGGTCTCCGCGGACGGCCCCGGAGTCGGAGGCCTTACTGCTGTTCGGGCCGTTCCCGGTCGCGGTCCATGCCCAGCGAGCCCTCGACGCGCTGCTGGCCGGAGTCGACCTGGTCTTCGTACTTGCCGCCGGTCCTCTCGTTGATCCGCTCTTCCGCGGTGTCAGAGCCCTGCTTGCCCTTGTTCCGCGCCTGGCTCTTGAACTTGTCGAAGATGCCCATGCAAAGCTCCCTCCGGAGGTGACTCAGAACCGACGATACGCGCGAGATACGAAGAATGCGCATTGAGGCCCGATGTGGTCTGAACCTCTTCCTCGCTACGGTGGAACCGGGCGCGGGCCGTCCGTGCCGGAGCGGAACAGACAGACAGAGGAGGGGCGCAGAGTGACGCGTCTGAGGGGCGGGGCGACACTGTGTGTCGCGATGGTGTTCACCGGTTCGGCACTGGCCGGCTGCGAGGGTTTGACCCCGCCCGCGGACGGCGGTGGATCCTCCGCTTCCGGCGCCCCGGACGCCGGCGACGGACGTGCCGTGAACCCGCTGGACAACCCGGATGGCACCAAGCCGGGACTGGCGGCGATCACCTCCGGCGCGGACAAGGAGAGGGCACGCGCCCTGATCGAGAAGGTGGCGACCAAGGGCCGTGGCCCCAGGACGGGCTACGAACGGGACAAGTTCGGCTACGCCTGGATGGACTCGGCACCACGTGACGTCCCCTTCTCCCACAACGGCTGCGACTCGCGGAACGACCTCCTGAAGCGAGACGGGGAGGACCTGCGCTATCGCGCGGGATCGGACTGCGTGGTCACCTCGCTGACCCTGCACGACCCCTACACCGGGAAGATCATCGAGTGGACCAAGTCCCATGCGATCAAGGTCCAGATAGACCACGTCATGCCGCTGTCGTACGACTGGCAGATGGGCGCCTCGCGATGGACAAAGGACAAGCGGGAGTCCATCGCCAACGACCCGCTCAACCTCGTCCCGGTGGACGGGCCGGCCAACGGCTCGAAGGGGGACTCCGGCCCGGCGTCCTGGCTGCCCCCGAACAAGCAGATCCGCTGCGCCTACTCGGTGCGCTTCGCCCAGGTGTCACTGAAGTACGCACTCCCCGTGACGGCGGCAGACAAGGAGATGATGCTGAAGCAGTGCGGCGGGTAGCGCCCCTGCCCGGTGGGCAGTTGATGTCGATCGGAGAGTGACGGACGCCGAGTGGACTCATCGCGCCGGCACTCGGCGGTTTCGGTATCGGTCTGAGGCGAGTCCCTGATCGCCGGGCCGTCATGGTGGTTGCCGCGCAGCGGGCCAGGCCGTCCCAGGCGGCGGACCGGGTGCCCGCTCGCTAATTCGGTTCCGTGTGTCCACCGCCCTGCCTACCGTGATCACATGCAGCCGAAGATAGCGAGCCTCGCCGACCGCCCGGACATGCTGGAGCGGGTCGTCGGGATGGCGGACAGCTGGCCGGAATTCGTGATCCAGGACCTCGTGGGCGCCGCCCACTTCCCGCGGATCGCCGCCGAACTGCCGGAGTACGTCCTGTTCGCCGAGGACGAGCGGGGCGAGGTCGTGGCGAACGCCTACAGCGTGCCGTTCGCCCTCGGAGCCGAACACCGCGGCCGGCTGCCGGCCAACGGCTGGGCCGCGGTGCTGGTGTGGGCCTTCTCCGATCTGCGGCGCGGAGTCCGCCCCGACACCGTCAGCGCGATCTCGGTCTCGATCGCCCCGCAGGCACAGGGGCGCGGCCTGTCCGGGGTGATGCTCTCGGCCATGCGGGACAACGCCCGGGCCCGCGGCTTCCGCGAGGTCGTCGCCCCGGTCCGCCCCAACGCCAAGCACCTGGAACCGCACACGCCGATGGAGGAGTACGCCCACCGTGTCCGCCCCGACGGCCTGCCCCAGGACCCCTGGCTGCGCGTCCACGCCCGGGCCGGGGCCACTATCGACTCGGTGGCCCCGGCGTCCATGACGGTGGCCGCCTCGCTCGCGGACTGGCGTCGATGGACGGGCCTGCCCTTCGACACCGACGGCGACATCGAGCTGCCGGGCGGCCTGGTGCCGGTGCGCTGCGAGGTGGAGCGCGGGTACGCGGTGTACGTCGAGCCCAACGTGTGGATGCGTCATCCCCTGTGAACCGGTGGGCCTGCCACAGAGCTCCCTTACGACGCGTAGGCCGGCTGGCCCGCCAGCGCGGCGAGTTCGGGGGCGGGCTCGACGCCCAGCTCTCTGCGCAGCCGTCGCCGCAGGTCCCGGAACAGCTCGGTGGCCCTGCTGGGTGCTCCGATCTCCACGAACGCCCGCATGAGCAGCAGATGGCTCGGCTCGTCGAGCGGCTCCCAGGAAACCAGGAATGTCGCGGTCTCCGCCGCCTCGTGGGGACGGCCGTCGGCCAGGAGGCTGTGACCGGCCTCCCGCAGTGCGTGGAACCTGCGCTCGTCCCAGCTGGCTTGGTGCATCTCCGCCCATGCCGACCGCACGTCGGACATCAACGGCTGTCGCAGCATCTCCAGGTCCCGGGCGCGGGGCGGTACGCCGGGCCGGGTGACGCGTTCAAGGGCTTCCTCCGCCAGCCTCCAGTCGCTGGCCAGCGCGTCGGTGAGGTGCACCGTCTCGCCTTCGGCGTACGTCAGTTCCCAGGGAAGGCTCCGGTTCGTCCGCCACAGAAGGCGGCTGAGCCTGCGCCGCCCGACGCTCTCCGGCAGGTCGGGCCAGAGCGCTCCGACGAGGGCGGGTCTTCGGGCTCTGCGCCCGCCGCGCAGTTCCAGGTAGGCGAGCAGTTCGGCTGTCTGCGGCGGCAGTCGGTGGGATTCGTGTTCTGCGAGGTGGATGCCGTCGTCGCCCAGCAGACGGAACAGCACGGTGGGTTCGGTCTCGCTCTTGTCCGGGTGCGTGGAGGCCACTCCGAACCGAGATAGGTATGACAAAGGTTCCCCCTGTTTTCCCCGTATGCGGCCCGTGTCCTTGTGAGTACCGGGCCGCGCGTGATGCGACAGAGGTCAGCTGCGCGGTCACGCGCCAGACAGTTAACACCTGGCTGCCGAACGGAACAAGCCGTATTGGCCACCACCGGTGGGGCAGCAGTGACCGAAAGTGATTCCCCGGCGCGTTCGGCCGTCGACGGTCCGGTTCCCCTGACCTGGCCCGAGAACAGCGCGGAGACACCCCGGAGACACCGACGCTGCATGATGTGCTCATGTCCGAGATCGTCAGGGGGGGGGCGACAGGGTGAGTGCGGAGACGGGGCCTTGTGAGCCTGTGCGAGCCGTTGGCCAACCGGCTGGAACGGCTTGCAAGTTGACTCATGGAGGACTCCGTGAACAAGAACCGCATCATCGCGAGCACCGTGCTCGTCGGTGCCCTCATCGGTGTCGGCGCACCGGCCGCCACCGCCGCGACCCCGACTCCGGCCCGCTCCGTCGCCCAGGTGCAGACGGTCGACACCCACCGCGCGGTCTCCGCGGCCGCCGAGGTGAGGATCGCGACGCCGGCCGCCTCCACCAACGCCGCCACTGCCTCGGCCGCAGCGGAGACGGGCGAGGTCGCCGCCAAGGGCCGCATCAGCTGGCTCATCGGCAAGCTGAAGGGCCTCGGCTCGACCGCCTGGAACAAGCTGAAGGCCGCGGCCAAGAGCGGCTACAACGCGTTCAAGAAGGCGTACGAGAAGTACGTGCCGTGGCTGGTCCGCAAGGCGATCGAGGTCGGCTACACGGTCTACGAGGTCTACACCATCGTGAAGGACTTCGTCAGCTGACGACCATGCTGACCGAGGGGCCGAGCAGGGCGATTCCCCGTTCGGACGCTTGTCGGGAAGCCGCCGTCGCAGCGCCCGGACGCCCGTCCGGCTCTCAGTGACCTTGTCGGCCGCGGGAGCGGGGGCTCCGCTCGGCCGTCACCGCCGGTCAGGGTTCCGGCCGGTCACCCGGCCGGCTGTGCGCCCCCGGGAACTGCCATGGCCGACCCCCAACTCCACCGTGTCCGCAACGCGTCGATCACCGTGGTCAACGCCTCCCCCGAGGACAACAC
>NZ_JBEXSH010000303.1:0-9401 GCF_040613555.1 Streptomyces sp. NPDC006265 | reverse complement strand
GCCTCGTTCGCCCGGGGCGCCGGCTCCGGGCAGCGGGGCTCGCGGCGCCGGCCCCACCAGGTCGCCACCGGCTCGGTGTAGCGTGCGGTGAGCGGGCCCAGCACCACCAGGATCAGGACGTAGGCGGTGGCCAGGGGGCCGAGGGACGGTTCGATGCCGGCCGAGACCGCGAGGCCGGCGATGACGATCGAGAACTCGCCGCGGGCCACGAGCGCGCCGCCCGCACGCCAGCGGCCCTTGACGGAGATCCCGGCGCGCCGGGCCGCCCAGTATCCGGTGGCGATCTTCGTCAGCGCGGTGAGGACGG
The DNA here is from genome assembly GCF_040613555.1 of Streptomyces sp. NPDC006265. Taxonomy (NCBI): domain Bacteria; kingdom Bacillati; phylum Actinomycetota; class Actinomycetes; order Kitasatosporales; family Streptomycetaceae; genus Streptomyces; species Streptomyces sp. NPDC006265. The sequence goes on along the minus strand of NZ_JBEXSH010000303.1, from coordinate 9,094 downwards.
CCAGTCCGAGGGCGGGCAGCAGGACGGGCGGGATGCTCGACGGGTCGGTGTGCAGCCCGAAGAAGACGAAGAAGACCGCCGCGAACAGGTCACGCAGGGGGCTCAGCAGGGTGTGCGCACCCTCCGCCACCTCCCCCGACAGCGCGATGCCCACCAGGAACGCCCCCACCGCCGCCGACACCTGGAGCTGCTGCGCGACGCCCGCGACCAGGATCGTCAGACCCAGCACGACCAGCAGCAGCTTCTCCGGGTCGTCGCTGGAGACGACCCGCGAGATGACCCTGCCGTAGCGCAGGGCCAGGAACAGCACGAGCCCGGCCGCCCCCAGCGCGATCGCCAGGGTCACGCTCCCGGCCATCAGGCCGACTCCCGCCACCAGCGCGGTGACGATGGGGAGGTACACCGCCATCGCCAGGTCCTCCAGCACCAGCACGCTGAGGATCACCGGCGTTTCCCGGTTGCCGACCCGGCCCAGATCGCCCAGCACCTTCGCGATCACGCCGGACGACGAGATCCAGGTGACACCGGCCAGCACGACGGCGGCCACCGGGCCCCAGCCGAGCAGCAGCGCCACGGCCGCCCCGGGCAGCGCGTTGAGGGCGCAGTCGACCAGGCCGGACGGATAGTGGGTCTTGAGGTTGGAGACCAGATCGCTCGCCGTGTACTCCAGGCCCAGCATCAACAGCAGCAGGATGACGCCGATCTCCGCGCCCGTGGCGATGAACTCCTCGCTCGCGCCCAGCGGCAGCAGACCGCCCTCACCGAAGGCCAGACCGGCCAGGAGGTACAGGGGTATCGGGGAGAGCCGGAACCGGGCGGCGAACCGGCCGAGCAGCCCGAGGCCGAGAATGATGGAACCGAACTCGATGAGCAGAACCGCCGAGTGCAACGGCTCACTCCCGCCCGAGTATGGCCGCGGCCGCGTCGACGCCCTCACGGGTCCCGACGACGATCAGCGTGTCGCCGCCCGCCAGCCGGAAGTCCGGCGCGGGCGAGGGGATGGCCCCGGCCCGGCGCAGCACGGCCACCACCGACGCGCCCGTCTCCGTCCGCATCCGCATGTCGCCCAGCACCCGCCCGTTCCAGCGCGAGGTCGCGGCCACCTCGATCCGCTCGGCGACCAGCCCCAGGTCCGTGGTGTACAGCAGGCTCGGGCTGTGGTGGGACGGCTTCAGCGCGTCGATCAGCGATCCCGCCTCCGAGCTGGTCAGCTTCAGGGACTGGGCGCAGGAGTCGGGATCGTCGGACCGGTACACGTTCACCGTGCGCGTGCCGTCGCGGTGCGCCACCACCGACAGATGGCGGTGCTCCCGGGTCTCCAGGTCGTACTGGACCCCGATACCCGGGAGTGGTGTCGCCCTCAGGCGCGGAGCTGACACGTTGCTTCCCCTTGGTCGTCTGATTCGTTGTGTTTGATGCGTATTTGTACTTTTTGTTGCGCTTTATCTTTTCGATGAGCGGTGTCGATCATCGGACGGGTCAAGTCCGCATGGTCCCATCCGGCCGTACGGTGCCGTTCATCTACCCGGGCGCCGAACGCGCCCTCGTCCGCTCCTATCTGGAGCGGCTGCACCGCGGGGACGGCCTGCCGGAGAGGGCCATCACCGAACGCGAGGAGGAGATCCTCAAGCTGGTCGCCGAAGGCCACACCTCGAAGGAGATCGGCGAACTCCTCTTCATCAGCGCCAAGTCCGTCGAACGCCACCGCGCCAACCTCCTCCAGAAGCTCGGCATGCGCGACCGGCTGGAGCCGACCCGGTACGCGATCAGGGCCGGACTCATCGAACCCTGAGCCCGGGGCGGCGGTTGTCCACAGGCGGCCGAGTCACGTTCGCCGACCGCCTACCCTTGTCCCCATGAGCAGCATCGACCGGAGCCAGTCAGTGGGCGGCACGCGCACATACGAGGTACGCACCTACGGGTGCCAGATGAACGTCCACGACTCCGAGCGATTGTCCGGACTGCTGGAGGACGCGGGCTACGTCCGCGCCCCCGAGGGCAACGACGGGGCGGACGTCGTCGTCTTCAACACCTGCGCGGTGCGGGAGAACGCCGACAACAAGCTGTACGGCAACCTCGGCCACCTCGCCCCGAAGAAGGCGAGCCGCCCCGGCATGCAGATCGCGGTCGGTGGCTGCCTCGCGCAAAAGGACCGCGACACCATCGTGAAGCGGGCGCCCTGGGTGGACGTCGTCTTCGGCACGCACAACATCGGCAAGCTGCCGGTCCTGCTGGAGCGCGCCCGCGTGCAGGAGGAGGCACAGGTCGAGATCGCCGAGTCGCTGGAGGCGTTCCCCTCGACGCTGCCCACCCGCCGCGAGAGCGCCTACGCGGCCTGGGTCTCCATCTCCGTCGGCTGCAACAACACCTGCACCTTCTGCATCGTCCCGGCCCTGCGCGGCAAGGAGAAGGACCGTCGCCCCGGCGACATCCTCGCCGAGATCGAGGCCCTGGTCGCCGAGGGCGTCTCCGAGATCACGCTGCTCGGGCAGAACGTCAACGCCTACGGCTCCGACATCGGCGACCGCGAGGCCTTCAGCAAGCTGCTGCGCGCCTGCGGGAAGATCGACGGCCTGGAGCGCGTCCGCTTCACCTCCCCGCACCCGCGGGACTTCACCGACGACGTCATCGCCGCCATGGCCGAGACGCCGAACGTGATGCCGCAACTGCACATGCCGCTCCAGTCCGGCTCGGACCCGGTCCTGAAGGCGATGCGCCGCTCCTACCGCCAGGACCGCTTCCTCGGCATCATCGAGAAGGTCCGCGCCGCCATCCCGCACGCCGCGATCAGCACGGACATCATCGTGGGCTTCCCCGGCGAGACCGAGGAGGACTTCGAGCAGACGCTGCACGTGGTGCGCGAGGCCCGCTTCGCCCAGGCCTTCACCTTCCAGTACTCCAAGCGGCCCGGCACCCCGGCCGCCGAGATGGACGGCCAGATCCCCAAGAAGGTCGTCCAGGAGCGCTACGAGCGGCTCGTCGCCCTCCAGGAGGAGATCTCCTGGGAGGAGAACAAGAAGCAGGTCGGCCGCACGCTGGAGCTGATGGTCGCCGAGGGCGAGGGCCGCAAGGACGACACCACCCACCGCCTCTCCGGCCGCGCCCCCGACAGCCGCCTCGTCCACTTCACCAAGCCGGACCAGGAGGTCCGTCCCGGCGACGTGGTCACGGTCGAGATCACCTACGCCGCCCCGCACCACCTCCTCGTCGAGGGCCCCGTGCTGGACGTGCGCCGCACGCGCGCGGGCGACGCCTGGGAGAAACGCAACGCGGCCGAGAAGGCCAAGCCCGTCGGCGTGATGCTGGGCCTGCCGAGGATCGGCGCCCCCGAGCTCCTGCCGGCCGTGGCGAGCGGGTGCGGTTGCGACTGAGCCGTCCGCTGCCGTCCTGAGCGGTGGCAGCGGCTCCTGCTCCTGAGAGCTACAGCTACCCTGCCGATCATGCTTGTCGCCGCCGCTGTCTGCCCCTGCCCGCCCCTGCTGGTCCCCGAGGTCGCGGCGGGCGCCGCCCCGGAGCTGGATGCCGCACGGGCCGCCTGCACGGACGCGCTGGGAGTGCTCGCCGCCGCTCGGCCCGGCCGGCTCGTGGTCGTCGGACCGGTGGACGGTGCCGGGCCCGAGACGCACCCGGAGGGAACAGCGGGGTCCTTCCGGGGCTTCGGCGTCGACGTCGACGTACGGCTGGGAGCGGCCGAGGGCGCGGACACGGAACAGCGGCTGCCGTACGCGCTGGCGGTGGCGGCCTGGCTGTTGGAGCGGACCGGGTGGTCCGACGCCCCGGTCGAGGGCCTCGGTGTGGGGACGTCGTACCCGCCCGAGCTGTGCGCGCGGACCGGGAGGGAGATCGCCGCCCGGGATGAGCGGGTGGCCCTGCTGGTGATGGGTGACGCCAGCGCGTGCCGGACGCTCAAGGCCCCGGGCTATCTGGACGAGCGGGCGGCGCCCTTCGACGCGGAGGTCGCACGCGCGCTCGGCGCGGCGAACGTGGCGGCCCTCACCACGCTGGACCCAGGGCTGGCGCACGAGCTGAAGGTGTCCGGCCGAGCCCGTTCCTGTTCATGACGTACTACCTCCAGGCCGTCCTCGCGTACTCCCCCGTCAAGACGGGCCTGGCCTTCCTGCCCCTCACCGGCGCGATCATCATCGGCTCCACGCAGATCTCCGCCCGGCTCCTCCAGCACGTGCCGCCGCGCATGCTGATGGTCCCCGGCATGGTCCTGGCCGCGACCGGCATGGTGCTCCTCACCCAGATCACGACGCACTCCTCCTACGCCTCCGAGATCCTGCCCGCGCTGCTGCTGCTCGGCCTCGGCATGGGCCTGACGTTCATGCCGGTCTTCGCCACCGCCACCGCGGGCGTCGCCCCGCAGGACTCGGGCGTGACGTCCGCGACGGTCAACACCTCGCAGCAGGTCGGCGGCTCCATCGGCACGGCCCTGCTCAACACCATCGCGACCACCAGCACCGCGACGTACATCACCGGACACCTCGCCGACCCGTCCGACCGCACCCGGGTGATGCGGGAGGGCGTCGTCCGCGGCTACACCGTCGCCATCTGGTGGGCCGCCGGCATCATGCTGCTGGCCGGGCTCATCGCGGGACTGATGGTGACGAAGAAGGCCCCGAAACACGGCACCCCGACGGACACGCCGGTGCCGGAACCGGTGGTCTGAGGGGCGCGGAGCCCGGGCGAAATTCGCATGACCCACCCCGCGTGCGCCACTACCGTGCCGACAGTGATCGACATCCCCCGGGAACTGGCGGCATCACAGGAGAAGTTCAACGGCGAGGCGGGACGCGCCTTCATCACCGGGCTGCCCGAGCGGACGGCCCGCTTCCTCGACCACTGGGACCTGAGACCCGACGGCCCTCCGATGCACGGCGTCTGCGCCCTGGTCGTCCCGGTCGTCCGGACCGCCGACGGCACCCCGGCGGTCCTCAAGCTCCAGATCCTCGACGAGGAGAGCGCGGGCGAACCGGCCGCGCTGCGCGCCTGGAACGGCGACGGAGCCGTCCGCCTCCTCGACCTCGACGAGCCCACCGGCACCATGCTGCTGGAGCGCCTCGACGAGACCCGCATGCTGTCCCGCCTGCCGGACCCCCACCAGGCCGTGGTCACCATCGCCGAACTCCTGGCCCACCTCACCTCTTTCCCGGCCCCGCCCGGCATGCGCCGCCTCGGCGACATCGCGCAGGGCATGCTCGACCGGACCCCCTGGGCCCTCGGCCGCATCCCCGACCCCGAGGCCCGCCGCGTCGTCGCCGACTGCGCGGCCGCCGTACGCGAGGTCGCCGACGAGCCCGGCGACCGGCTCCTGCACTGGGACCTGCACGACGAGAACGTCCTCGCCTCCGGCCGCGCCCCCTGGCTCGCGATCGATCCCAAGCCCCTCGCCGGCGACCCCGGCTTCGAACTGTGGCCGGCCCTCGACAACCGCTACGACCCCGACGACATCCGCTGGCGCTTCGACGCCATGACCGACATCCTCACCCTGGACCGCCCCCGAGCCCACGCCTGGACCCTCGCCCGCCTCCTCCAGAACGCCCTGTGGGACATCGAGGACGCCCGCCCGCTCGACGACGACCAGCTGGAGATCGCCCGCCGCCTGAGCACACCCGGCCCCCGCTCGCCCCGGACCGGGCCGTAGAGAAAGGGAGGGGGGACGACAAAACCCCAGGTCAGAACAGATCCGACCTGGGGTTCAACAGAGCCCCCTGTCGGATTCGAACCGACGACCTACGCATGACAAGGGCTCGCAGGGTCGTGACGGCGGGTGCCGTACCAGCACGCCGGATCCCGTTTCGCCTGATCAGCGACTTGCTGGCCAGTCCGTGCCTGCCTCTGAATCCATCTGGTGCCACGCCGTCCGCTCACGCATCGCTCACGCACTCGCAGGTGGGATGACCAGCCGCTGCCTCAAGGAGCCGACACTCATCGCCCCATGCCAGACGATCTACACGCCAGACTGCCGCCCCGACCAGCCCGAGCCCGAGCAACGTCACACCAGGACCCTGACCTGCCACTTCGAGATGGCGGCCGCTCGATGAGTGCTTTTTCACATGAGAGGTGCCTCTGGTGTCTGCGCCCCAGGACCTCGGCTACGGTGTCCCGCCGGGATCTTGGCGCACTCCTGTCGGGTCCTTCAGGATGGATTCGCGGACGTCCGCGGAATACCGACAGGCAGAAAGGCCGAAGCGTGGCAGGACGCGCAGCACGGGTGGCGCGAGTGTGGCAGTCGCTGTTCACGGCACATCCTGCGCGGACCGTGGTGATGGGCTTCGGCTCCGTGATCCTTCTCGGCACGGCTGCGCTGATGCTGCCGGTGGCCACCGAGGACGGGTCGTCCGCGGATCTCGTGACGGCGCTGTTCACGTCCACGTCGGCCGTCTGCGTGACCGGCCTTGTCGTGGTGGACACCGGCACCTACTGGAGCGGCTTCGGCGAGGGCGTGATCCTCACCCTGTTCCAGGTCGGCGGCTTCGGCATCATGACCATGGCTTCGCTGCTCGGCCTGCTGATCTCCGGGAAGCTGCGGTTGCGGATGCAGCTCACGGCGCAGGCGGAGACCAAGAGCCTCGGGATCGGCGACGTACGGCGCGTGCTGCTGGGCGTCGCCGGGTGCACCCTCGCCGTGGAGCTGGCGGTGGGCGCGGTGCTGGCGCTCCGGCTGCGGTTCGGGTACGGCGAATCCATCTGGGACGCCACGTACCTGGGCTTCTTCCACGCGGTTTCGGCGTTCAACAACGCCGGGTTCGGGCTGTACGCCGACAGCCTGACGAAGTACGCCCTGGACCCGTGGGTGACGCTGCCCATCGCGGTGGCCGTGATCCTCGGCGGCATCGGTTTCCCCGTGCTGCTGGAACTGTTGCGGCACCGCAACCGGCAGCGGCGGACCGGTCGGCGCGGCTGGTCGCTGCACTTCAGGCTGACGGTGATCACAACGGCCGCCCTGCTGCTCGCGGGGACGGTGCTGACCTGTGTACTGGAGTGGACGAACGACGGCACCCTCGGCGGCTCCGACTGGGACGAGAAGATCCTCGCCGGGTTCTTCCACTCGGCGATGTCGCGTACGGCCGGGTTCAACAGTGTCGACGTCGGGGCAATGACGGACGCGACGCTGCTGCTGACCTGCATGCTGATGTTCGTCGGTGGGGGCAGCGCGGGCACCGCGGGCGGGATCAAGGTCAGCACGTTCGCCGTGCTCGGCGCGGCCATGGTGGCCGAGGTGCGCGGTGAGCCGCACTCCGGCGTGATGGGCCGCAGGCTGGCTCCGCATGTGCTGCGACAGGCGCTGACCGTCGCGCTGGCCGGCATCGGTTTCGTGATGACCGCGACACTCGCCCTGCTCGCCGTCGTCGATAAACCCTTCGAGCAGGTGCTCTTCGAGGCCGTGTCCGCGTTCGGCACGGTGGGGCTGTCGACCGGCATCACCGGTGACCTGCCCACCGCAGGCCGTCTGATCGTCATCGTTCTCATGTTCGTCGGCCGGCTCGGACCGGTCACCCTGGTATCGGCGCTCGCCCTGCGCGAGCGGACCCGCCGCTACCAGCTACCCGAGGAGCGACCTGTCATTGGGTAACTACCTGCACTCCCTGCGCCGGCGCCGGCGCAAGCGGCCGGCCGAACGCACTGCCTCTCACGGTCACGGTGACCAGCGGGTGGCCGTGATCGGTCTGGGCCGGTTCGGAAGCTCCCTGGCCAATGAGCTGATGCGGCGTGGCTGGGACGTCCTGGGCGTCGACACCGACGCCCAGCTCGTCCAGAAGTACAGCGACGACCTCACGCATGCCGCCGTGGCCGACTGCACCGACCCCGAGACGCTGCGGCAGCTCGGCGTGCACGAGTTCACCAGCGCGGTGGTCGGCATCGGCACCGACATCGAGGCATCGATCCTGATCGCTTCCAACCTGCTGGAGGCGGAGGTGACCAACATCTGGGCCAAGGCCATCAGCCGCCAGCACGGCAAGATCCTGGAGCGGCTCGGCGTGCACCACGTGGTGCTGCCCGAGCACGAGATGGGCGAACGTGTCGCCCATCTCGTGACCGGCCGGATGCTCGACTTCATCGAATTCGACGACAATTACGCCCTGGTCAAGACCGTCGCTCCCGACATCGCCACCGGCGTACCGCTGGGCGAGAGCGGAGTCCGCAGCAAGTACGGCGTGACCGTCGTCGGCATCAAGCGGCCCGGCGAGGACTTCACCCACGCCACCGCCGAGACGGTCATCTCCAAGGGTGACGTCATCATCGTCACGGGCAAGATCCACGCGGTGGAGTCCTTCGCCGAGCTCAGCTGAGCCCGTGACGATGGTCCGCGCCCGTCTCCTGCCGTACGGAGTGCGTTAAGAAGTGCCGGGCGCAGGCCCTCCAGTAGCTCGGAGGTGCTGTCATGAAGGCGGTGTCGAGGCCGATCGGCCAGGCGCGGCGGCTGGGCACGCCGCTCCTCTCCTCGTAGCCGCACCGCCCGCGCTCGAAGTCGGCCCACGGGAGCAACGCGTGAATGTCCACAGCGCCGATCGTGGGATGAGGCGTCTCTTCCGCGTTCTCCTGCTGACCGCCGTAGCCCTGGTCGCCGGCGGTGTGCTCACCGAGACGCTGTGGCTACTCGGGATCGGCGCATGGGTCATGATCGCGGCGGGTCTGCTGGAGATGATCTACCGACCCTGAAGTCGTCGGCCGCCGGATACGGGCGTTGCTCCGGCTGTTCGGCTTCGGATCCCCGCCTGGTTGCGCCACGGACCAGCCGGCTCCGCTCTGGCACCCCCCGGCCGCTAGGGAGCGTATTCGGTTGTGATCATCAGGTGGTCCGGGTGAGCTCTCTGAGCCAGATCATCGAGGCGCGCAGATGAAGGCCGGCGAGGTAGCTGTCGGGGGTCTTGTCGTATCTGGTGGCGATGCCTCGCCAGGCCTTCAGCTTGTTGATCAGACGCTCGACGGTGTTCCGCTCCTTGTAAAGATCGGCGTCGTGACTGACAGGCCGGCCGCCTCTGGAGCCCTTCTTCTTCCGGTTGGCGGCCTGGTCCTTCTTCTCCGGGATGACCGCCTTGATACGGCGTTTGCGCAGGTGGGCGCGGTTGCCGCGGGACGAGTACGC
>NZ_JBEXSH010000302.1:0-9427 GCF_040613555.1 Streptomyces sp. NPDC006265 | reverse complement strand
CTCACCCATCCGATGCTGATGAAGTTCACCCTGAAGCTCCTCGCGAACCTCACCGACCCGACGGGCGGCGACGCGATGGACCGCATCATCAACGGGCTGAGCAGGGTGGCCCCGAAGGCCTGATCAGGCGTTCAACGCCGCGACGTCGGCGGCCGGCGCGCGAGCACCTCGTCCCGCCGGTCCGCCGTCTGCCGCAGCGCGGACTTCCGCTCCGGTGCGGGGAGCCGGTCCGGATAGAGCTGCCCGTCGCAGTGATCGGTCGCGTGCGCGAGACAGTGGGCGAAGTAGCCGGTGCCTCGATCACGAGCGGCTCGCCGTCCCGGCCGAAGCCGCGCACCACGGCCCGGTCCGGACGCGGCACGTCCATGGTGGCGCCCGGCACCGAGAGGCAGCCCTCCGCCTCGTCGAGGAGCCTCCTGCGCGACGCGTCGAGCGGATCCAGGACCGGGTTGACGATGTGCCCGACGTGCCGGACTCCGTCGTCGTCGGGGCAGTCGTACACGAACACCCGCATATCGACCCCGACATGGTTCGCCGCGAGCCCGGCCCCGTCCGCGACGTACATGGTCAGGAACATGTCGGCGATGGGCGCGGCGAGGTCCGGACCGAACGCGGTGACGTCCCGGCACGGCTTGTGCAGGACCTTCTCACCGGCCTCGGTGATGCGCCGGACCATCCCCCGCCGGGCCTCGGGCGCGAGCCGCGGGTACGAGTCGACGGGCCGTCCCTGAACGAAAACGCCCGGCATCGGTTGTCTCCCTGTGATGGTGCCGTGGTGGCGGGAGAGCGGGCTTCCGGCGTCGGGAGCCCTCCCCGCCCTTCGGCGCTCATCACAACAGAACACCCGGGCCGGTCCCGGCAGTAGTCCGGCCACGCGGGGCCGTCGGCGTCAACACAAGGCCATGCCGTGACAATTCGGGCGCAGGATGCCGAAGGGGCGGGAGTGCACGGGCAGGCCGCGATGCCGGGTGCCCCCAGGAGGGCCCTGACGGCCCCTGGAACGGCCCGGAGCCGGGCCGAGAGGGTGACGGGGCCTGAACAGCCCCGGACAGGCCGGGAGGGCCGATGCCTCACAGCGGCAACGGCCCTCGAGCCCGAACGTACGGAAGGGGTCGGACGACGCGTGACGTCAGAGGACGCGCACCGCGCCCGACGCCGGGTAGCCCGACAGGTCCTGGATGACGACGCCCTTGGACGGGTTGGCCGCGTCCAGGTACTGGCCGTTCCCGATGTAGACACCCACGTGGTACGCGGAGCCCTTGCCGCCCCAGTACAGGATGTCGCCGACCTGGACGCTGGACAGCGGCACGTCCGTGCCGGCCATCGACTGGTCCTGCGAGACGCGCGGCAGATCCACACCAACCTGCTTGTACGCGGCCTGCACGAGGGAGGAGCAGTCCCAGGCGTTGGGACCGGTGGCGCCCATGACGTAGGCGTCGCCCACCTGGGCCTTGAGGAATGCGATGACCGTCGCGACGCTGCCGCTGGCGGGCGCCGACACGGACGTCGAGGTGGACGCGGAGGCGGAGAGGGTGGTGCGCTCGGCGCTGCGCGTGGCGCGCTCGGCGGCGGCCTTGCGGGCGGCCTCGGCGGCCTTCTTCTTGGCCTCGGCCTTCTTGGCCGCGGCGAGGTCCTTCTTGGCTTCCGCGGCGGCCTTGGCGGCGGCCGCGTCACGCTCGGCGCGCAGCTCGTAGTTCGCGGCGGCCTGCTGGGTCGCGGCCGCGGACTGGGCGACCTGAGCGGACAGGTCGGCCGTCAGGGTGGGCAGTTCGATGGTCTGCGTCACCGGCTCGGCGGCGCTCGCCGAGGCCGACGCACCTGCCGCCGCCATGCTGAGGACGCCACCGGCAACTCCGGCACGCATGGCGATCGAAGAGGTCGCGCTGCGGCGGGGCTTCCGGTGGCTGCGTATGTGAGCGGTGTGGGACATGGGAATAACCGGTACCAGGGGCTCCTTCATATCTTCAAGAAACGTGTGCTGCGCCACAGTTGTTCAACCGGGCCCTCAAAACCCCCGAACGAGGCCCTTTATTGACGCCGTAACGGACATTGCGGGCAGCCCGTGATCGGCCTGTGATCACGGTGTTTGATCAATACGCCCGAATTGCCCCGCGCCTACCATCGGTGGGGTTGATTGGCCAAGCCCCGTTCTCATGGATCTCTCACCGATGTGACGGAGGTCACGGAACGGTCGCCCCGCCGGTCGCGTCCCGGCGTGCAGATCACGGCCGGATCACGACCTCGCGAAGATCGTGAACGCGTGCACGCGTCCACACCCTGCCTCATGTGCCCCCTGATGCGTGAACGCGCTTCTATCAAGAGATCAAGTCCATCGCCAATTTGCATGCAAGGGAACCCTCTTGATATTGAGACGACCCATCTGGCCTGCACTGACGAGCCAAAATGTCACCTCTCGTGATCACTCGGACGCTTCGCGCGTGAAGATCACCGCTCATCCGACTTCATGATCGATCGTCAGGTGGTGGAGATCACAAAGGTTGAGTAATACCCCGTGTCGCAGATCACAGAGCGTCGGGCATAAGATGCACGCGGTTGGGCTTGTGACCTGCTTCACATGTTCCCGATCTTCGCCGGGGCAGGCGGGGTTCGAGGGACAGGCGGGGCGGAAGTGAGCCCGACGCAAACCGCCAGCAGTCAGTGCCGACTGAGAGGAGCGAGGAGCGGTGAACGCTTATGCGCCCATCCTCGTACTGGGAGCCCTCGGGGCAGGCTTTGCGATCTTCTCCGTGGTCATGGCCACGTTGATCGGGCCGAAGCGGTACAACCGCGCCAAGCTCGAGGCCTACGAGTGCGGTATCGAGCCGACCCCCACGCCGGCCGGCGGCGGGCGCTTCCCGATCAAGTACTACCTGACGGCGATGCTCTTCATCATTTTCGATATCGAGATCGTCTTCCTCTACCCCTGGGCCGTCACCTTCGACGCCCTGGGGATCTTCGGGCTCGTGGAGATGCTGCTCTTCGTGCTCACCGTCTTCGTCGCGTACGCGTACGTATGGCGGCGCGGCGGCCTGGAATGGGACTGAGGGGCCACACGTCATGGGACTCGAAGAAAAGCTGCCGAGCGGCTTCCTGCTGACCACCGTCGAGCAGGCCGCGGGCTGGGTGCGCAAGTCGTCCGTCTTTCCTGCCACGTTCGGCCTCGCCTGCTGTGCCATCGAGATGATGACCACCGGCGCCGGCCGCTACGACCTGGCGCGCTTCGGCATGGAGGTCTTCCGGGGCTCGCCGCGCCAGGCGGACCTGATGATCGTCGCCGGCCGGGTGAGCCAGAAGATGGCGCCGGTGCTCCGGCAGGTCTACGACCAGATGCCGAACCCCAAGTGGGTGATCTCCATGGGGGTCTGCGCCTCGTCCGGCGGCATGTTCAACAACTACGCGATTGTCCAGGGCGTCGACCACATCGTGCCGGTCGACATCTACCTCCCCGGCTGCCCGCCCCGGCCGGAGATGCTGCTGGACGCGATCCTCAAGCTCCACCAGAAGATCCAGAGCTCCAAGCTCGGCGTGAACGCAGAGGAGGCGGCCCGCGAGGCGGAGGAAGCGGCGCTCAAGGCGCTGCCCACCATCGAGATGAAGGGGCTGCTGCGATGAGCGAAGCGAACGGCAACGGGGTCAACCCCGAGAAGGACCTCTCCGCGGAGAACCTCCCCGGCCGGCGCGGCCAGGGCGGTGAGGAGATCCGCGTCCAGCGCGGCATGTTCGGCGCCGACAACGGCGGCGACACCTCCGGCTACGGCGGCCTGGTCCGCTCGGTCCGGCTCCCGGGGCCGGCGAGCCGCCCCTACGGCGGATGGTTCGACGAGGTCGCCGACGAGCTCGAGGGCGCCCTGGAGGAGCAGGACCTGGTCCCCGGCAACGCCATCGAGAAGACGGTCGTCGACCGCGACGAGCTGACCTTCCACATCGAGCGCGAACACCTCGTCCGCGTCGCCCGCACCCTGCGCGACGACCCGGCCCTGCGCTTCGAGCTGTGCACCGGCGTCAGCGGCGTGCACTACCCGAACGACAAGGGCCGCGAGCTGCACGCCGTCTACCACCTGCGGTCGATCACCCACAACCGGGTGATCCGCCTGGAGGTCAGCGCCCCCGACAGCGACCCGCACATCCCGTCGCTGGTCGAGGTCTATCCGACGAACGACTGGCACGAGCGCGAGACGTACGACTTCTTCGGAATCGTCTTCGACGGCCACCCCGCGCTGACGCGCATCATGATGCCGGACGACTGGCAGGGCTTCCCGCAGCGCAAGGACTACCCCCTCGGCGGCATCCCCGTCGAGTACAAGGGCGCCCAGATCCCGGCTCCGGACCAGCGGAGGTCGTACTCATGAGCACTTCCCACGCCTCCCCTCGGGAGACGACCGAGGGCACCGTCTACACGGTCACCGGCGGCGACTGGGACGAGGTCGTCCAGTCCGCGGCCCGCGCCGACGACGAGCGCATCGTCGTCAACATGGGCCCTCAGCACCCGTCCACCCACGGCGTGCTGCGGCTGATCCTGGAGATCGACGGCGAGACCGTCACCGAGGCCCGCTGCGGAATCGGTTACCTGCACACCGGCATCGAGAAGAACCTCGAGTACCGCACGTGGACGCAGGGCACCACGTTCGTGACGCGCATGGACTACCTGACGCCGTTCTTCAACGAGACGGCGTACTGCCTCGGCGTCGAGAAGCTCCTCGGCATCGAGGACCAGATCCCGGACCGCGCCTCGATCATCCGCGTGCTCCTGATGGAGCTGAACCGGCTCTCCTCGCACCTGGTGTGCATCGCCACCGGCGGCATGGAGCTCGGCGCGACCACGATCATGATCTACGGCTTTCGTGATCGTGAACTCATTCTCGATATCTACGAGCTGATCACCGGCCTGCGGATGAACCACGCGTACATCCGCCCCGGCGGACTCGCCCAGGACCTGCCGCCCGGCGCGGTGGACCAGATCCGCGAGTTCGTGAAGAAGATGAAGAAGAACCTCCCGGAGTACGACAAGCTCGCCACCGGCAACCCCATCTTCAAGGCCCGTATGCAGGACGTCGGCCACCTCGACCTGGCCGGCTGCATGGCCCTCGGCGCGACGGGCCCGATCCTGCGCTCCACCGGCCTGCCGCACGACCTGCGCAAGGCGCAGCCCTACTGCGGCTACGAAACGTACGACTTCGAGATCCCGACCGCCGACACCTGTGACTCCTACGGCCGCTTCCTCATCCGGCTGGAGGAGATGCGCCAGTCCCTCCGGATCGTCGAGCAGTGCCTGGACCGGCTCCAGCCCGGCCCGGTCATGGTCGCCGACAAGAAGATCGCCTGGCCCGCCCAGCTCGCCCTGGGACCCGACGGGCTCGGCAACTCCCTCGACCACATCAAGAAGATCATGGGCACCTCCATGGAGGCCCTGATCCACCACTTCAAGCTGGTCACCGAGGGCTTCCGAGTCCCGCCGGGACAGACGTACGCGGCGGTCGAGTCGCCCAAGGGCGAACTCGGGGTGCACGTCGTGTCCGACGGCGGCACCCGCCCCTACCGGGTCCACTTCCGGGACCCGTCCTTCACCAACCTTCAGGCCATGGCGGCGATGTGCGAGGGCGGCCAGGTCGCCGACGTCATCGTCGCCGTCGCGTCCATCGACCCCGTGATGGGAGGCGTCGACCGGTGACCACATCGTCTTCCGAGCGGGGCGTCAGCCTGGGCATGCCCGAACTGCCCGCCCCCGCCTACCCGGACGAGGTCCGGGCCCGCCTGGAGACGGACGCGCGCGAGATCATCGCCCGCTACCCGGACTCCCGGTCCGCCCTGCTGCCGCTGCTGCACCTCGTGCAGAGCGAGGAGGGGCACGTCACCCGCACCGGCATGCGGTTCTGCGCGGACGTGCTCGGCCTGACCACGGCCGAGGTCACCGCGGTCGCCACCTTCTACACGATGTACCGGCGCAAGCCGAGCGGTGACTACCAGGTCGGGGTGTGCACCAACACCCTGTGCGCCGTCATGGGCGGGGACGCGATCTTCGAGGAGCTCCAGGAGCACCTCGGCGTCGGCAACGGCGAGACCACCGGCGACGGCAAGGTCACGCTGGAGCACATCGAGTGCAACGCGGCCTGCGACTTCGCGCCGGTCGTGATGGTCAACTGGGAGTTCTTCGACAACCAGACCCCGGCCAGCGCCAAGAGCCTCGTCGACGACCTGCGCGCGGGACGGCCGGTCACGCCCACCCGCGGCGCGCGCATGTGCACCTTCAAGGAGACGGCCCGGGTCCTGGCCGGCTTCCCCGACGAGCGGGACGGCGCCGTGGAGTCCGGCGGAAGCGCGGGACCCGCCTCCCTGATCGGCCTGAAGCTCGCCAAGGGGGAGGTCTCTCCCGCCCGCGTGGTGCACCCGCGCGGTGAGGCGGCCCGGACCGGGGCACCGCACGAGCCGTCACCGACGGAGCACCTGAGCTCGCACGACGCGCCGCAGGACACATCGGCCTCCGACCCGGCCCACCCGGCCGGGCCCACCGCCGAGGAGGGGGAGTGATGACCTTGGCACCCGAGTTGAAGGACACGAGCCCCGAGAAGCTGCTCGCACCGGTGCTGTCGGCCTTCTGGGACGAGGACAAGTCCTGGACGCTGGACGTGTACCGCAGGCACGACGGCTACGAAGGGCTGCGCAAGGCGCTCGCCATGTCGCCGGACGACGTGATCGCGTACGTCAAGGAGTCCGGTCTGCGCGGACGCGGCGGCGCGGGCTTCCCCACCGGCATGAAGTGGCAGTTCATCCCGCAGGGGGACGGCAAGCCGCACTATCTCGTGGTCAACGCCGACGAGTCGGAGCCGGGGACGTGCAAGGACATCCCGCTCCTCTTCGCGAACCCGCACAGCCTCATCGAGGGCATGATCATCGCGTGCTACGCCATCAGGTCGTCGCATGCCTTCATCTACCTGCGTGGTGAAGTCGTCCCGGTGCTGCGGCGGTTGCACTCGGCCGTGCGCGAGGCGTACGAAGCCGGCTTCCTCGGCGAGAACATTCAGGGCAGCGGACTCGACCTCGACATCACCGTGCACGCGGGCGCGGGCGCGTACATCTGCGGTGAGGAGACCGCACTGCTCGACTCGCTCGAAGGCCGCCGGGGCCAGCCGCGGCTTCGTCCCCCCTTCCCTGCCGTCGCGGGCCTCTACGCGTGCCCGACTGTGGTGAACAACGTCGAATCGATCGCGTCGGTTCCCGCGATCATGCAGCGGGGCAAGGAATGGTTCCGCTCGATGGGGAGTGAGAAGTCGCCCGGCTTCACGCTCTACTCCCTCTCCGGCCACGTCGCCGGCCCCGGACAGTACGAGGCGCCGCTCGGGATCACGCTCCGCCAGCTGCTGGAGATGAGCGGCGGGATGCGCTCCGGGCACCGCCTCAAGTTCTGGACACCGGGCGGCTCCTCGACCCCGATGTTCACCGACGAGCACCTCGACGTCCCCCTTGATTACGAAGGGGTGGGCGCCGCGGGTTCCATGCTCGGCACCAAAGCCCTCCAGTGCTTCGACGAGACGACCTGCGTGGTCCGTGCCGTCACCCGCTGGACGGAGTTCTACGCCCACGAGTCCTGCGGCAAGTGCACGCCCTGCCGCGAAGGGACCTACTGGCTCGTGCAGTTGCTGCGCGACATCGAGGCCGGCAAGGGACAGATGTCCGACCTCGACAAGCTGAACGACATCGCCGACAACATCAACGGCAAGTCCTTCTGCGCCCTCGGCGACGGCGCCGCCTCGCCGATCTTCTCCTCGCTCAAGTACTTCCGCGAGGAGTACGAGCAGCACATCACGGGCCGGGGCTGCCCCTTCGACCCGGCCAAGTCGACGGCCTGGGCCGACCGCACGGAGGTGAACGCATGACCGTGACCACCAGCTCTCCCTCCGGCGGGGGAGAAGCGGCGGTCCCGCCGGAGGACCTCGTGTCGCTGACGATCGACGGCGCCGAGATCAGCGTGCCCAAGGGCACCCTGATCATCCGGGCCGCCGAACAACTCGGCATCGAGATCCCCCGGTTCTGCGACCACCCCCTGCTCGACCCGGCCGGTGCCTGCCGCCAGTGCATCGTCGAGGTCGAGGGCCAGCGCAAGCCCATGGCGTCCTGCACCATCACCTGCACCGACGGGATGGTGGTGAAGACCCACCTCACCTCCCCGGTCGCGGAGAAGGCCCAGAAGGGTGTGATGGAGCTCCTGCTCATCAACCACCCGCTGGACTGCCCGGTCTGCGACAAGGGCGGCGAGTGCCCGTTGCAGAACCAGGCCATGTCGCACGGCGACGCCGACTCCCGCTTCGAGGGCCGCAAGCGGACCTACGAGAAGCCCGTCCCGATCTCCACGCAGGTGCTGCTCGACCGCGAGCGGTGCGTGCTGTGCGCCCGCTGTACCCGGTTCTCCAACCAGGTCGCGGGCGACCCGATGATCGAGCTGATCGAGCGGGGCGCGCTCCAGCAGGTCGGCACCGGCGAGGGCGACCCGTTCGAGTCGTACTTCTCCGGCAACACCATCCAGATCTGCCCGGTCGGCGCGCTGACCTCGGCGGCGTACCGATTCCGCTCCCGCCCCTTCGACCTGGTCTCCTCCCCGTCGGTGTGCGAACACTGCTCCGGCGGCTGCGCCACGCGCACCGACCACCGGCGCGGCAAGGTCATGCGGCGCCTCGCCGCCAACGACCCCGAGGTCAACGAGGAGTGGATCTGTGACAAGGGGCGGTTCGGGTTCCGGTACGCGCAGCAGCGCGACCGGCTCGAGACGCCGCTGGTGCGCAACGCCGAGGGCGAGCTGGAACCGGCCTCCTGGCCGGAGGCGCTCCAGATCGCGGCCCAGGGGCTGCTGGCCTCCCGGGGCCGCACCGGCGTCCTGACCGGCGGCCGCCTCACCGTCGAGGACGCCTACGCGTACAGCAAGTTCGCGCGCGTGGCGCTCGACACCAACGACATCGACTTCCGCGCGCGCGTGCACAGCAGCGAGGAGGCCGACTTCCTCGCCGCCCAGATCGCCGGGCGCGGCCGGGACCTCGACGGCACGGGCGTCACGTACACCGCGCTGGAGAAGGCCCCCGCCGTCCTGCTGGTCGGGTTCGAGGCGGAGGAGGAGGCCCCCGGCGTCTTCCTGCGGCTGCGCAAGGCCTGGCGGGGGCACGGGCAGAAGGTCTACTCCCTGGCCACGCACGCCACGCGCGGTCTGGAGAAGGCCGGTGGCACGCTGCTTCCTGCGGCTCCCGGCACCGAGACCGAATGGCTGGACGCGCTCGCGGGCGGGGGCGGCCTGGAGGACGACGGTGCGCTCGCCGCCGAGGCGCTGCGTGCCGAGGGCGCGGTGATCGTCTCCGCGTCCGGCGGCAGCTGGCCGATCAACGTGCGGGTCGACAGCCGTACGTTCCTGCGGCGCTCCCTCGGTTCCGGGACGCGCGAACTGCCG
>NZ_JBEXSH010000301.1:0-9438 GCF_040613555.1 Streptomyces sp. NPDC006265 | reverse complement strand
GCCCGCCCCAGGACCGCCGTCGGGACACGCGGCCGATGGCTACGGGCGGGCTACCAGGGGCGCGGGCAGGCTGGAGCGGGCCGCCCCGGGCCATGGTCGGCCGCACGCCCTGTCAGGGCTTCAGCCGGGCCGCCAAGCCCTCGAAGCAACGGTGGTGAATGGTGGTCAGGTCCACCCGCTCGGGGTGGCCACCGCCGCCGCCCCCGGTGCCCGCCTCGTGACGGTCGAGGGCATGCGCCACACGCTGCCCAGGGCACCGGACGAACACCTGGCCGCCGAGATCCTGCACCACACGTCATGAGCCCGGGTACCGGGACGGACAGGCGGGGCCACCTTCCGTGCCGGCCCTCCGCCGCCTAGAGTTCGGTCGCAGCGAGTCACCCACGAGGAGCGATCACATGGTCGGTGTCCCGAGCGCGCGTTGACGTTGTCGGCCGTGACCGGCCTGTCATCGCGTGCTGCCCCTGATGGTGCGGCACAGCGAGCCTTCTCCTGCCCGAACCACCGACGCACCTCTTGGGAGTGCGGTGGCGGGCCTCGTTGTCGGCAACACAAAGGATGCCCGTGCCGTCCGCCTCCTCCACTGAACCGCATTCCCGTCGGCCTGCTCGGTCCAGCTTGTGGCGGGACGCCGACTTCCGCAGACTCTGGGTGGGGCAGACCGCCTCCCAGCTCGGTGAACACGCAGGCTTGGTGGTCCTGCCGCTCCTGGCCGTCCTGACACTCGACGCCAGTGCCGGCCGGCTGGGCGTCCTCCGCGCCGTGGGGCAGGCGCCGATCCTGTTGCTGTCGCTCTTCGCCGGCGCGTGGGCGGACAGGTGGCGTACCCGCACGACGTTGGTGCTCACGGACGTCGGCCGCGCGCTGGCTCTGGGCGCTGTGGCCGTGGCCGGACTCTCCGGCCGGCTCGGCATGCCCGGCCTGCTCGCGTTCGCCTTCGCCGTCGGGGCCCTGTCCGTGTTCTTCGACGTGGCCTACCAGGCGTCGCTCGTACGACTGGTGGCACGCGACCAACTGGTGCGAGGCAACAGCGCGCTGGAAGGCAGCCGTTCCGCGGCGCAGATCGGCGGCCCCGCCCTCGGGGGTGCGCTGGTGTCCCTGCTGTCGGCGCCGATCGCCGCCGCCTCCGGCGCGCTGCTCTTCGCGCTGTCCTTCCTCTCGATCCGGGGGATGCGCCGGGCCGAGACGATGCCGGAGCGCCCGGACGACTCCCCGCGGGTCTGGCGGCGGATACACGAGGGCCTGCGCTTCGTCGCCGGGGACTCCGTGCTTCGGTTCGTGTGCCTGGCCTCGGCCGCGTTCCAGTTCTCCTTCGCGGCCATGATGACCGTCTACCTGCTGTTCCTGCCGCGGGAACTGCATCTGCCGGGCACCGTCGTGGGGCTGGCGCTCGCGGCGGCGGGACCGGGGGCGCTCCTGGGCTCGCTGCTGGCAGCCCGCCTGCCGAGCCGGTTCGGATACGGCCGGGTGCTCGTGTGCGCGGCGGCCCTCGGCGATGGCGTGTTCCTGTGTGTGCCCGCGCTGAACGGCACTTCCGCGGTGACGGTTCCCGCCCTCCTCGCGGTCGGCTTCGTGTTCGGCTTCGGCGGCCAGTTGGTGAACGTCACCGTCATGGCCGTACGGCAGGCCGTCACCCCGGACGGGCTGCAAGGCCGCGCGGCGGCGACGATCACGTTCGCCGGCATGGGGCTGGCCCCGTTCGGCTCCCTGGCCGGTGGATTCCTCACAGGGGAGTGGGGGCTGCGCACCGGTCTGCTGGTGACGGCCGCAGGCATGCTGCTGTCCCCGGTGGTGATGGCCCTCTCCCCGCTCGCACGCCTGGGACGAGAGCTTCCGGCCCCGCACGGCACGCCGCCGACGGCCGGTCGCACAAGGTCCCCCCGGACCTCACCAGGGACTGATCTTCCTGGCCGGAACCGGGACGTGTGGAAGGCTGGAAGGGTGAGGACCGACCCAGCACCCAGCGGGTACGGCGAGGGTCCCATGCCGGTCGTGAGGTCCGGCTGAGGGCGCGGCGCCCTCCCGGCGCGTCCCCTGGTCGAACGCGGGCCGCGTACCGCATCGTGAACGGGTTGCCGACCTGCGAGGAGACCGCCGAATGAGGCCGCCGGGGCAGGCAGGTGCGCCGGTGAGGTCGACAGGCCTAAGGGGCGAATGTGATGAGCCGAGCGATTCAGCCTCCGGAGGGTGATCCGGAGGAGACGGCATCCGGCCCGAGCGGGCTGATGGACCTCCTGAGCGTCGCCGCGGTGCTGGTGGAGGCCGACGGCCGGATCGACATGTGGAGCCCCCAGGCCGAGGAGCTGTTCGGCTACACCTTCGACGAAGCGGTCGGGCAGGACGCGGCCACCCTGCTGCTCCACCCCGAGCACCGGGAGGCGGGGCACGTACTGTTCGCCGAGGTGATGGAGACCGGCCGAGGTTGGGCGGGGCCGTTCCCCGTCCGGCGCAAGGACGGCGGCACCCGGACGGTCGAGTTCCGCAACATGCGGCTGACCGACAGCCTCGGCGACCACTACGCGCTCGGGCTGGCCACCGACCGGGCTACCGTGCGGCAGGTGGAGCGCAAGGTCGCCCTGTCCAGCCAGCTGGTCACCCAGGCGCCGATCGGCCTGTCCGTCCTGGACACCGAGTTGCGCTACGTGGCCGTCAACGGGGCCCTGGCCGCGATGCACGGCGTCCCCGAGGCCGACCACATGGGCCGCCACTTCCGGGAGATCCTGCCCGGCTCGCCCTTCGCGACCGTGGAGAACCAGATGCGGGAGGTTCTCCGGACCGGCCTGCCCCTGGTCGACGTGCAGGCGGTGGGCCGTACCCGGGCCGACCCGGACAACGACCACGCCTGGGCCGTGTCGTTCTACCGGCTCGAAGACCAGAGCGGGCACGTGCTGGGCATCGCCAACGTGGTCGTGGACGTCACCGACCGCTACGAGTCGGCCCGGCAGGCCGACCGGGCCCAGCAGCGCCTGCGCCTCATGGCCGACGGCTCGGCCCGGATCGGGACCACCCTGGAAGTGGAGCGGACCGCCCAGGAGCTGGCGGACGTCCTGGTGCCCGACCTGGCCGACATGGTCGCGGTGGACATCCTGGACTCCGTCCTGCGGACGGGCCGGCCGGACCGCGGCGAGGGCCCGGCACTGTTCCGCGCCCTGGCGGTGAAGACCGCCTTCCCCACCACCGCCTCCGAGGCGATCATCGCGCCCGGCCACCTCACGACCTACCACGCCGACCACCCGGCAGCCCACTGCCTGCGCACCCGCAAGCCCCTGCTGATCACCCACCTGGACAGCGGCGAGCTCAGTCGTATCGCGGCCGACGACGCCGCCGCCGGCCTGCTCGCCGAAGCCGGGGTCCACACCGACATGGCCGTCCCCCTCATCGCCCGCGGACAGATCATCGGCGTGATGGGCCTGGCCCGCGCGCGCAACCCGCAGCCCTTCGACGAGGACGACCTCACCCTGGCCTGCGAGCTGGCCGCGTCCGCCGCGCTGAGCATCGACAACGCCGTTCTGCACCAGCACATTCGCAGCGCCGCCGAAACCCTTCAGCGCAGCCTGCTGCCCCAGCCCTCGCCGCGCCGCCCCGGCCTGGAGATCGCTGCCCGGTACCGGCCCGCGCAGGCCTTCGCCGAGGTCGGCGGTGACTGGTACGACATCATCCCCCTCAGCGGTGACCGAACCGCCCTTGCGGTGGGCGACGTCATGGGCAGCGGCATCCCGGCCGCAACCGCCATGGGCCGGCTGCGCACCGCCACCTCCACCCTCGCCGACCTCGACCTGGCACCGAGCCGGATCCTCACCCACCTCGACAAGATCACACAGGGCCTGGACCCCTACATCGCCACGTGCGTGTACGCCGTCTACGACCCGCACGACCGCCGCTTGCACGTCGCCTGCGCCGGCCACCTGCCCCCGGTCCTGGTACGGGCCGGCGGACCACCCGAACTGCTCGACCTGCCCACGGGCACCCCGCTGGGCGTCGGCGGCGGACCCTTCGAAACCTCCACCCTCGCCATGAACCCCGGCGATCAACTGATCCTGTACACCGACGGGCTCGTCGAGACCCGCGACGACCCCATCGACAAGGGTCTGGACCATCTCCTGCGCCTGCTGGCCCCACCGCACCCGTCCGCGGAGGAGACCTGCGAACGGCTGCTCCAGCAACTGCGTCATCCCGCCGACCATGACGACGTCGCGCTTCTCATCGCTCATGCGCAGCCCCTGACCGCGCTCTGAGCGGTCTCCGACCCTTAGGAGGCAGAGGGCCCCGGCCAGGGGCCCTCTGCCTCCTAAGCGCACCGTCCGCGTCCACCGGTCAATCGCTGGTGTGTGCGAAGCGGCCCCCGGTGTTATTCAATGAGGTGTGCGGTCAGGGACTCGGGGCCCCACCGCACGGGTCCGAAAACAACCCCGGCACCCGCGCCGGGGATTGCTGAGAGAGCCGCATGGACTCCACACCCTCGCCCTCGTCCTCCTCGGCGTTCGACCTGGTCAGCCGCGCTCTGGGGCGCTATATCCCGCGTGGCGGAGCGGCGGCGCCCGTCGGTGCTGCCGATGTGCAGGACGACCGCACCCGCCGGCAACTCCCCGAGAACCCGGCGGCCGGCCGTCAGGAGCAGATCCTCGGCGCGCTCAACCTGGACACGGACCTGATCATCACCCGCTGCAACCTGGATGCCCCTGTGTTCGCGGGTCTGGACGCCGGAGTCGGGAAGCCGTTCTTCGATCTCCTGCCCCCCGGTGACGTGCCGACGGTCACACGGCGCTTGCGGCAGGTCATCGAGAGCGGTGAGGCGCACGTGGCCCGGATCCAGCGGCTGCGGCGGGCCGACGGGTCGGAGCTGGTGGTCTCCATGAGCATCCTGCCCGCCGCGGCACCCGAGGAGGGCCTGACCGTCTCCGTGATCGCCATGGCGAGGAGGCTGCACCTCTACGCCGCGGAGACCGCGATCGGCACCTCGCTGGACATCGGCGAGACGGCGCAGTCGCTGGCGGAGTCCCTGCTGGCCTGGGGAGACGTGGCCGCCGTCGACCTCGACTTCGCCGTGTGGACGGGCGAGGGGGTCACCGGAAAGGCGCAGGGACGCATTCGGCTGCGGCGGGCGGCCCTGGTGCCGGACCGGGTGTGGCCCGAGGGCTACATGATCCCGGGCGACGACCTTCCCGTGGACGCGAGTCGCCTGCTGGCGCAGGCGGTGCTGCGCGATGATGCCCCGCAGACCATCGTCATACCCGACCGGGAGGCACTCGAGAGGGTCTTCGGCAGCCCACGTGTGGCGCGCGCCCTGGTGCCCGGCGACCGGTCGGCAGGTCTGGCATGCATACCTCTGGTCCTGGACGGCGCACCGCCCGTCGTCCTGGGCGTGGCGGAGGTCTGGCGACGGGCGGACTGCCCCTTCCGCGACGGCGAGCTGTTCGACCTGCAGGAACTGGTCGCCAGGACCGCCCACCACGTCGACCTGGCCCGCCAGCACCAGCGTGAGCACACCCAGGTGCTGGCGTTGCAGCGCCGGCTCCTGCCCCGGGCCGGCGGCGACACCATCGAGATCGCCAGCGTCTACCAGCCGGCCACCCCCGACAGCGCGGGCGTCGGCGGCGACTGGGTGAACAGCTTCCCGCTGCCCGACGGCCGGACCGCACTGGTGGTCGGCGACGTAGTCGGGCACGGCCTGGGAGCCGCGGCCACCATGGGCCAGCTGAGCATGGAGGCCCGAGCGCTGCTGTCCGCGGGACTCGCGCCCGACCAGGTGCTGGAGCACCTGGACGAGACCGTGACCCTGCTGGACGACGCGGATTCCGGGCTGGCGGCCGGCTACAGCGCCCTCGGGTCGACGTGCTGCATCGCCCTCTACGACCCCGTCGGCCACCATGTGACGCTGTCCAGCGCGGGGCACCTCCCCCCGATCCTGGTCTCCCCGGACGGGCGGGCGGCCCCGCTCTCCATCCGCCCTCACCCCGGCCTGGGAGCCGAGTTCGCACTGCGGGAGCCGTTCGACGTGTACACGTTCGGCGTGCCCCCGGGATCCGTGCTGGCGCTCTACACCGACGGGCTGGTGGAGGACCGCGCCCTGTCGATCGACGAGGGCATCGACAGGCTGGCGGACGTCGTGTCCACGGTGCACCCCTGGGACGCACTGCAGCAGTCCGCACGGCAGATCGTCTCCACGCTGGCGCCCGTGCCGCAGCGCGACGACGTGACGCTGCTGCTCGCGCGGATGATCGGCTACCGCAAGGAGGACACGGCGACCTGGCGGCTGCCCGCCCGCGGCGATGCCCCTGCCCGGGCCCGCGCGCAGGTCTCCGAGCTGCTGAGGCGGTGGGGAACCAGGGACGACACCAGGGACAACGCGCTGTTGCTGGTCAGCGAGCTCGTCACGAACGCGGTGCGCTTCGCCGAAGGGCCCGTCACGGTGCGGCTGATCAGGGCCCGCCACGGCCTGCTGTGCGAGGTGGGCGACAGCGGCAACGGCAGACCGCGTCTGAGGCGGGGCGATCTGCTCGACAACGCCGGTCGCGGCCTGAGCGTCGTGCACCGGCTCACCACCCGGTGGGGAGTCCGGTGGACGGACACCGGGAAGGTCGTCTGGGCGGAAGTCGCGAGGTGACGCGGCCACACGCCGGGGACGCGGACGGCCCCGGGAGTGCGGCGGCGAAGGTCCGGGCGGCGTCGGCCGACGGTGCGGACGGCGCCCTCCGCCGTACTACAGCCACTGTCCTTCCAAGGCGGTGGCGGTGAGCCCCGGTGCCGCTGCGTACAGCACGGCGCGGTTGCCGGGCTTCTGCTGACCCGCGTCGTGCGCCCGCCGCAGGATGTCGAACACGGCGGCGCCTCCGCGGTTGCCGCTGGTGTAGCTGTCCCGGCTGTAATCGAGCAGCCCCGAGGGCCACGCGTCGGGCATCGTCTGCTCCATGTACTCCAGCACGCGGGTCCCCCCGGGGTGCGCGAGCAGTACGTCGGGGTGCCAGGAGTCGGGGTCGTCCTGGTACCGGGCGTGTAGCCACTCCCACATCGCGGTGACCGTTTCCTGTACGGCGCGCGGCCCACGCCGGTCCATCACGAAGTGGGTGCCGTCCGCCCGTGTCTCGAGGCGGTGCAGATCCTGGGTGCCGGGCAGGGTGTGGTGCCAGGCCGTGTCCAGGCGCAGCACCGACTCGGGCCGCGGGCGGCCCGTGACCAC
This sequence comes from Streptomyces sp. NPDC006265, assembly GCF_040613555.1. Classification (NCBI taxonomy): domain Bacteria; kingdom Bacillati; phylum Actinomycetota; class Actinomycetes; order Kitasatosporales; family Streptomycetaceae; genus Streptomyces; species Streptomyces sp. NPDC006265. The sequence goes on along the minus strand of NZ_JBEXSH010000301.1, from coordinate 2,261 downwards.
CGCGGCGACGGCGGTGTCCGCGAACAGCAACCGGACGATCAGGGACTCGAGGCTGTCGTCCGCGGGCTGGTAGGTCGTGCTCAGGGCCTCCGAGATGACGACCAGGACCACCCGGTCGGGGTCGGCGGCCACGAGATCCGCCGCCAGGGCCAGGGAGCGGGTCCCCGCGATGCAGGCCCACTGCGTGGCCGGCAGCAGCAACACGTCGTTGCGGAGCGACAGCCGGTTGGCCAGGGACACGTCGAGACCCGGCAGTGCCGGGGTGGTGGAGTGACTGGTGATCAGGCAGTCGATGTCCGCGGCGTCCAGACCGGCGATCTGGAGGGCCCCGCGCGCCGCGCGCTCGGCGTAGGACTGCACGGCCTCCCAGGCCGGTGCGGTGCGTTCCTGGACCGTCTGGGGCGCGGGTACGGTCTCGAGGGCGGCGATCACACGGTCCACGTCCTGCTGGGCGAACCCGCCCCGGGTCAAAGCCTCTTGGGCAGGCTGGACCCCGACCGCCGTCAGGCCGTTGCCCTTGCCGGCTGCGACGGCGGACTCCAGGGGCAGCATCCACCCGCGGGTCTCTATGCCGGTACTGGCCGCGATGCCGTCGATCCGCGGCGCCCACGCCGCATCCGGGTGCCGCTCGCTCACCTCCGCCACGATCTGGCTGGTCTTCACGGCGTGTTCGCCGTGTATCACGGCAGGCGGGCAGAGGTATGCGGCCATGGTGGGGCACCTTCCGAGAGGGCGGGGAGAATGTCACGAGGGCTGTGTCATGGGTCACTTTGGACTTCGTGTCCAAGAGAATGCCGGTGGGCCCCACTTCGGGGGCCGACGTCCGGTTCGAGCATGGACGTCAAATGGACATTTCCGCTGTGATGCAGACAACTTAGGCGGCCTTTGAGCGGTGTGACACGCCACACACCGTCAATGCGGAAGGTGCGCTACCGCTTTCAGTGTGGGACCGGGCCGAATGCCCTGCCCTTCCCTGACGTGCCGTCGCCCGGGAGCTGCCTGACGGCCCGTCGGTGACGCGATGACGTACGTCGGGGAGTGCACGCCACAGGTGCGGTCGGCACGCACCCGGACGGGTGGTTCCCACACTCCGACAGCGTAGGAGGGCGCCTCACGCGGGGCGGGCGGAGCGGGCCTGCCGGACACTCCATGGAGCCGCGTGTCGCCCGGCCCCGTCAGAAGCCGGACTGCCTCCCTCTGCACCGCACCCCCACGGCCCGGAGCCGCTCATGTCCCGTACGACCCCTCCCCGCGTGAGCGTGATCATCCCCGCGTACAACGCGATGCCGGAACTGACCCGATGCATCACCTCCGTCATGGAGCAGACGCTCGGCCCGGACGAGATCGAGATCATCGCGATCGACGACGGCTCGACCGACGGCACCGGACACGAACTGGACCGCCTCGCGCAGACCTGCTCCCACATGCGGGTCGTCCACCAGCCCAACAGCGGAGGGGCCGGAGGCCCGCGCAACACCGGCCTGGACAGGGCCGGCGGTGACTACGTCTTCTTCCTCGACTCCGACGACTACCTGGGCCCGGACGCCCTGCGCCGCATGGTCGCCATGGCGGACGAGAACCGCACCGACGTGGTTCTCGGCAAGATGGTGTCGGTCGGCGGACGAGCCGTGCCGACCGCGGTCTTCTCCCACAACCAGCCGCGCACGGACGTCTTCTCCTCCGCCGCCTACCGCACCCTGGGCTGCTGGAAGCTGTTCAGACGCTCGCTGATCGAACGGCTGAACCTCAGGTTCCCGCCGTACCGCAACTGTGAGGACAAGCCGTTCACGGCTGCCGCCTACCTCAACGCCGACGGCATCTCCGTGGTCGCCGACTACGACTGCTACTACTCCCGCAACCGCCGGAACGGCAACAACCTCACCCTCACCGCAGCCGACCTCGTCCACCGCATGGACGGCACCCGGCTGTGCTTCGAGACGGTCGCCCGCTACCTGGACCCCGGGCCGCGCCAGGACCGGATCATGCGCCGCCATGTGGAGTGGGAGCTGTGCGGGCCGCTGCGTGCCCTGCTGCCCCGGGAGAGCGAAGAGCGCGCACGGGAGTTCTTCTACCCGCAGTTGCGGCAGTGGGCGCAGACTTATGTGAGCGATGGCGTCTTCCAGTTGCTCGCCCCGCAGGACCGGCTGATCGTCCACCTTCTGCGCGCCGACCGCTACGAGGACCTCATGACCGCGGCCCGGCACGCGAAGGAGGACGCGGCGCGCGGCCACGTCGTGGACAAGGGCCGCGTCTACTGGGCC
>NZ_JBEXSH010000300.1:0-9466 GCF_040613555.1 Streptomyces sp. NPDC006265 | reverse complement strand
GCGGAATCACGTCGTCCCAGGCCCCGCCGCCCTGGAGCCCGCCGCCCGTCGGGACGTAACGGGCGGCGACGCTCATGCCCGGGATGCGCTGCGGTCCGAGCCTCGGCAGCATCGTGCGCTGGAGCCCGTCGGTCAGGGCCCGCTCGCTCTCGGCCACGCCCGCCCGGGTCAGGGCCTGCGCCAGCATTCGTGCCACCGTCGCCAGCACGGACCGCTCGTCGGGGGTGAACGCGACCGGGTAGGTGAACGCCGCCATCCACGCGCCCATCGTCCGCCCGGCCACGGTCAGCGGCAGGAACGCCCAGGAGCGGCGGCCGAAGCGCTCGGCGAGCGGCCAGGTCAGTGGGTAGCGGGCCTTGTAATGCTCGGCGGAGGACAGGTAGACGGCCCGGCCGGTCCGCACCACCTCGGCAGCCGGGTAGTCCGTGTCCAGCGGCATGTCCGAGAAGGCGCTCTCGGTGCCCCGCTGCTGCCCGTGATGGCCGATGATCGTCAGGCGGTCGCCCGAGACCCCGAACACCGCCAGTCCGTCCGGCGAGAACCCGGGCATCGACAGATTCGCCGTGACCCGCAGGACCTCCTGGGTGGAGCGCGCCTCGGCCAGGGCCCGGCCCGCGTCCAGCAGGAACGCCTCCCGCGAGCGCCGCCAGTCCCCGGTGACCGCGCTGCGCCCGGCCGGGGTGCCCGGCGTCGGCTCGGTGACCTCCTGGAGGGTGCCGATCAACCGGTACGCCTTACGGGCCCGGTCGAAGGACGGCTTGGAGCGGCTGCGGACGATCCGGACGATCCGGCCCTGCTCGTCCATGATCCGGATCCGGACCTCGGCGAGGGTGCCCTCGGCCACGGCCAGCTGGATCACGCCGGTGATCTCGTTCCAGTCAACCGGGTGCAGCCGGGCCCGGGCCTGGGCCTCCGTGAGGCTGAACTGCTCGGCGGGCAGCCCGAGCAACCGGGCTGCCTCGGCGTCGACCGTGACCAGCCCGGTGGCGGTGTCCCAGTGCCACAGGCCGGTCGCGAGGGCGGCGAGAGCCTCCCCCACGGCGGGCAGAGGCTCGCCAGTGCGCATTGCCCTACTTTAAGAACAGGCGATCGAACACTGCCACCGATAGCGGACGCATGCCCTGACGACGACGAGCGCGCGCTCGGTGAAACGACCACCGCCCGCTCGGCGAAACGACCACGGCGTGCTCGATGAAACGACTACCGCACGCCCGATGCACGATCACCGCCCGCTCGATCGACAACCACCGCGTGCTCGATCCATAACTGTGGAGAGCCGATCTTCGCCTGCCCGGTACGCTGGGGAGGCGTTTCACGTGAAACACAGACCCCGATCAGCGAAGACTGGATGAACGACGATGCATCGGTACAGGTCCCACACCTGCGGCGAGCTCCGCTCCTCTGACGTCGGCAGCGACGTCCGGCTGAGTGGCTGGCTGCACAATCGGCGCGACCTGGGCGGCATCCTCTTCATCGATCTGCGCGATCACTACGGCATCACGCAGCTCGTGGCCCGTCCCGGCACCGCCGCCTACGAGGCCCTCGACAAGCTCTCCAAGGAGTCGACCGTCCGTGTCGACGGCACGGTCGTCTCCCGGGGCACGGAGAACATCAACCCCGAGCTGCCGACCGGTGAGATCGAGGTCGAGGTCGGCGAGGTCGAGCTGCTCGGCGCTGCCGCCCCGCTGCCGTTCACGATCAACACCGAGGACGGTGTCAACGAGGAACGGCGCCTGGAGTACCGCTTCCTCGACCTGCGCCGCGAGCGCATGCACAAGAACATCATGCTGCGGTCGTCGGTGATCGCCTCGATCCGCTCGAAGATGGTCGCCCTCGGGTTCAACGAGATGGCGACGCCGATCCTGTCCGCGACCTCCCCCGAGGGCGCCCGCGACTTCGTCGTCCCCTCCCGCCTGAACCCGGGCAAGTTCTACGCCCTGCCCCAGGCGCCCCAGCAGTTCAAGCAGCTGCTGATGATCTCCGGCTTCGACCGGTACTTCCAGATCGCGCCCTGCTTCCGCGACGAGGACGCCCGCGCCGACCGCTCGCCGGGCGAGTTCTATCAGCTCGACATCGAGATGAGCTTCGTCGAGCAGGAGGACGTCTTCCAGCCCGTCGAGAAGCTCATGACCGAGCTGTTCGAGGAGTTCGGCAACGGCCGCCACGTCACCTCGCCGTTCCCGCGGATCCCGTTCCGCGAGGCGATGCTGAAGTACGGCTCCGACAAGCCCGACCTGCGCGCCCAGCTCGAACTCGTCGACATCACCGACATCTTCGAGGGCTCGGAGTTCAAGGCGTTCGCCGGCAAGCACGTCCGCGCCCTGCCGGTGCCGGACGTCTCCGGCCAGCCCCGCAAGTTCTTCGACCAGCTCGGCGACTACGCCGTCTCGCAGGGCGCCAAGGGCCTGGCCTGGGTCCGCGTCGCCGAGGACGGCTCGCTGACCGGCCCGATCGCGAAGTTCCTCACCGAGGAGAACGTCGCCGAGCTGACCAAGCGCCTGTCGCTCGCGGCCGGCCACGCGGTCTTCTTCGGCGCGGGCGAGTTCGACGAGGTCTCCAAGATCATGGGTGCGGTCCGGGTCGAGGCCGCCAAGCGTGCCGGGCACTTCGAGGACGGCGTCTTCCGGTTCTGCTGGATCGTCGACTTCCCGATGTACGAGAAGGACGAGGAGACGGGCGCGATCGACTTCTCGCACAACCCGTTCTCCATGCCGCAGGGCGGCCTGGAGGCCCTGGAGACCCAGGACCCGCTGGACATCCTCGGCTGGCAGTACGACATCGTCTGCAACGGCGTCGAGCTGTCCTCCGGCGCGATCCGGAACCACGAGCCGGAAATCATGCTCAAGGCCTTCGAGATCGCCGGGTACGACCGCGAGACCGTCGAGGAGAAGTTCGCGGGCATGCTGCGCGCCTTCCGCTTCGGCGCCCCGCCGCACGGCGGCATCGCCCCGGGCGTCGACCGCATCGTCATGCTGCTCGCCGACGAGCCCAACATCCGCGAGACCATCGCCTTCCCGCTCAACGGCAACGCCCAGGACCTCATGATGGGCGCGCCGACGGAGCTGGAGGAGGCCCGGCTGAAGGAACTGCACCTGTCGGTGCGCAAGCCGCAGCCGAAGTAGGCGAACTCCCGTGAGTGGCTCGGAACCGTCGTCGGTTCCGGGCCACTTTCGCGTCCAGGGCTCTCACCCAGCTCTTACCCAGGCTCCTGACAGCCGCGCTCCCTAGCTTCCCTTCCCATGACGGGACAGCAGACGGCCCAAGGGCCGAAACACAAACGGGATCTGACACGCCGCAAGGTCGTCGCCGCGGGCGCCGGTGCGGTGGTGGCGGCGGGCGTCGGCGGTGCGTTCGCGACGGGAGCCTTCGCAGGCGAGGAGGCGACGGTCAAGGGGAAGGCGGGCGGAACCTCGGGCGAGGCCTGCTACAAGCTGACTTCCGAGACCACCGAAGGCCCCTACTACATCGACGCGGACAAGCTCCGCCGGGACATCACCGAGGACCAGGAGGGCATTCCGCTCACCCTGCGTCTGAAGGTGATCGACTCCGACAGCTGCAAGCCCCTCGCGAACGCCGCCGTCGACATCTGGCACTGCAACGCGCTGGGCGTGTACTCCGGGTACGAGTCGATGGGCAGCGGGGGCGGTGGAGGAGGCGGCGGTGGTACGCCGCCCTCCGGTACGCCCTCCGGTACGCCGACCGGGACTCCCACGGGTGCGCCTCCGGCGGGCGGCGGTGGCGGTGGTGGGCACGAGGAGCCCACCGACGACGAGCGCTACCTGCGGGGCACGTGGCGGACGGACCGGAAGGGCGAGGTCGTGTTCCGCACGGTCTTCCCCGGCTGGTACCAGGGCCGCTGCGTGCACATCCACACCAAGGTGCATGTGAACGGTACCTGGACCGACGCGGGCTACGAGGGCGGCACGACCTGCCACACCGGGCAGCTCTTCTTCGACGAGGCGACCGTGTCGGCCACGGCCGAGGTCGCGCCGTACTCCACCAACACCACGACCCGCACCACCCTCGACGACGACACCATCTACCCGGGCAACGGCACCGAGGGCGGTCTGCTGAAGCTGAAGTACAAGAAGGGTGCCATCGCCAAGGGGGTCGTCGCCACGCTCACCATGGGCGTCGACCCCGAGGCCACGCAGGACGGCACGGGGGCCTCCGTCCAGCCGGGCGCGTCGGCCTCGGCCTCGGCGGGCTGAGGGAGACGGATGGGGCGGACGCCTACACGACGTCCGCCCACATTCACATACAGCAGCACGAACGGCGGCCTGTACACGCTGTCGGCGGCGTCGGTCCTGGCGGTGCTGGGGGTGGCGTTCGTGCGGCACACGCATCGCGGTGAGCGGACGGGCTCGGGCGGCGGGGAGATCGCGGCGGTGATGGGCAAGTCGGCGGTGGGCGAAGCCCGCTGACCCACCCCGGACCATGCGTGAGGCCCGCTCCCTGTGAAGGGGGCGGGCCTTGCCGTTGCCGGCCGATCAGGCGTCGGCGAACAGGTCCTCTGCCGCGGTGGCCGTCAGGGAGCGATCGAACCAGAGGGTGAGGGTGTCGAGGTCGGTGCTGGTGGAGATGCGGTCGCGGGTGTCCTGGGGGATGTCGATGCCGCGCTTCTCCAGGACGCGCAGGATCAGAGCGACGCGGTCCTCCGCTTTTCCTTCAGCCTTGCCCTCGGCGATGCCTGCGGCTTTGCCTTCGAGGTACGTCTCCTCGAAGAGGGTTCCCTGCCCGGGAAGTAGGGGGCGACCATCTTCTCCGGCTCTCTCGCGAGAGGGCCCGCGCACCTCATGCGCGAGCCCTCGCCCGAACCGGCCCGTCGGCCGTGGTGGTCGGGGGCTACTCGTCGATGAAGATCTCTTCGGCTGTCGGGGCTGCGACGGCACGCCGGAGCCAGCGGCGCAGGATCTCGGGGTCGGCACATCCGGTGATGCGGTCCCGCACCGCTTCGGGGACGTCGATGCCGCGCACTTCCAGGATGTCCAGGACGTCCTCGGCGGCGCGTCGGGCCTCACCTTCGGCTCGGCCCTCGTCGCGGATTTCCTCGGAGAGGGGTGACTTGTAAGAGGAGAGGTCCACGGCCACCAGTTTCCTCCACAGTTGTGCGGCCGGGTGCTTGCCCAGGCCTTGTGCGATGAGTTCGATGATCGGGTCGGCGATGCTCTGCGGTGTGTCCCGCAGAACGGTCGTCATGGACTTGAGTATGACCCCGGCGTCCGGATGCTTGGCGTGAGTGATCGCGGACAGTGTGGCGAGGGCGAGGTCCTTGCGGACTCCGGCCGGGTCGGTGATCACCGGCATGTTGTGCGGTCCGGCGACGAGCGGCCGAAGGGTCAGCAGGGGCCACTGGCGAGGACCGAAGCTGACCTCGCGCGCGGCCCATTCCGCTGTGGCGCGGTCCTGGCAGACGACCAGCAGCAGCGGCTGCAGCCGGTACTTCGTGAGCAGGTACGAGGCGTAGTACGCCCAGCCGGCGGGCTTGTCGGGGTCCTTCCCGCTCTGGGCCTCCACCGCGAGGAGCAGCGGCTCGCCGTCCTCCGTGTCCAGCCGCAGGAGGGTGTCCACGCGGCGTTCGACGGGGCTGGCCTCGGTGAGGTCGTTGGGCAGGACGGTGACTGAGGTGGGCGGGGGGAAGTCGATGCCGAGGACCTCGGACACCCGGAGAAGAGGCCCGGATGTCGTGCTTCAGGTGATGCCGATGGACTGCGACACCCACTCCGGTCTGGACGGTCGGATCGAGCTGCTGAAGTTCTCGGACGGTACGGCGGTGGGCCGCTCCGACGGCGCCTTCAATGGCCGGCCGATCCACGAACTCAAACACCTGCGCATCCTTGAGATGCGGTATGGCACCATCCGGGCTCAGGCGCTCTCCCCACGGGAGTCGCTGGCCTTCGTCGAGCAACTGCTGGGAGAGACATGATCCGCAAGAGCACCGCCGGGGACACCTCCGAACTGGCGTGGTTCAAGAGCAGCTACAGCGGCGGAAACGACGGCAACTCCTGCGTGGAGCTTGCCGTCACCCCCGGCACCGTGCATGTCCGCGACTCCAAGAGTGTCGAGGGGCCTCAGCTGGCGCTCACGCCCCGCGCCTGGGCGGACTTCGTGTCCTACGCCGCGGAAAGCCGTTAGCGCGCCACGAACTGGGTCAGGATCGCCTGGACCTCGTAGATGTCGACGCCCTTGGTGAAGGTCTTCTCGATGGGGGTCGGGGTGCCGGAGATCCAGATCTTCAGCTCGGCGTCGAGGTCGAAGGTGCCGGCCGTTTCCACCGCGAAGTGGGTGATGCTGCGGTAGGGGACCGAGTGGTACTCGACCTTCTTGCCGGTGATGCCCTGCTTGTCGACCAGGATCAGGCGGCGGTCGGTGAAGAGGATCGTGTCGCGGATCAGGAGGAAGGCCGCGTGGACTTGTTCGCCGTGGCCTAGGAGACGGGCGTAGTCCTGCTGGGCCGAGGCCGGGTTCACGGTGTGTGCGTTGCCGAACAGTGCCATCGGTGATCCCCCGTTTGGTTGGCCGGATGCCTCGCTCATCCTACGAACAGCGGCCCCGTATGGCGACGAGCCCGGGGACGAGCCGATCGGGAAACGGGTCCGCCCCCAGGAGGAGGTCCCCCTAGGGGCGGGTGCGGGGCGGTGGTTACGCCGACTCGCCGCCGAAGCGCTCCTTGTACGACTCCAGGTCCTCGTCCGTGAGCTTGGCGAACAGGACCGGCGGGATGGTGAAGGGGGTGCCGGCGGGGACGGCGGTGAGGGAGCGCGCCTCGTCCGCGGTGACCCAGAGTGCCGTGTCGTTCTCCAGGGAGAACGCCTCGCGCATCTTCTTCGCCGACGTCGGGATGAACGGCTCGGAGACCACCGAGTAGAGGTGGATCAGGTTCATCGCCGTACGCAGGGTGAGCGCGGCACCCTCCGGGTTGGTCTTGATCTCCAGCCAGGGGGCCTTCTCCTCCAGGTAGGAGTTGCCCGCCGACCACAGGGCGCGCAGCGCGGCCGCGGCCTTGCGGAACTGGATGGCCTCCATCTGGGCCTCGTACTCCGCGAGCAGTCGGGCGATCTCCTCACCCAGCTTCGCCTCCGCCTCGCCGGGCTCGGCGCCCGCCGGGACCTCCTCGCCGAAGCGCTTCTTGGAGAAGGACAGGACCCGGTTGACGAAGTTGCCGAGGGTGTCGGCCAGGTCCTTGTTGACCGTGGCCGTGAAGTGCTCCCAGGTGAAGGACGAGTCGTCCGACTCGGGGGCGTTCGCCATCATGAAGTAGCGCCAGTAGTCGGCGGGCAGGATGTCGAGGGCGTCGTGGGTGAAGACGCCCCGGCGCTGGGACGTGGAGAACTTGCCGCCGTAGTAGTTCAGCCAGTTGAAGGCCTTGATGACGTCGACCTTCTTCCACGGAGCGCGGGTGCCCAGCAGGGTCGCCGGGAACATCACGCTGTGGAAGGGGACGTTGTCCTTGCCCATGAACTGCGTGTAGTGGACGTATCCGTCCGACTCCCACCACCACGAGCGCCAGTCGCGGTTCTCCGGGTCCTGGTCCGCCCACTCCTTTGTCGCGCCGATGTACTCGATCGGGGCGTCGAACCAGACGTAGAAGACCTTGCCCTCCGCGGCGAGGTCCGGCCAGGTGTCGGCGGGGACCGGGACGCCCCAGTCCAGGTCACGGGTGATCGCGCGGTCGTGCAGGCCCTCCGTGAGCCACTTGCGGGCGATGGAGGAGGCGAGGACGGGCCAGTTGTCGGCGCGCTCGTCGACCCATGCCTCGACCTCGCCGGCCAGGGCGGACTGGAGGAGGAACAGGTGCTTGGTCTCGCGGACCTCCAGGTCGCTGCTGCCGCTGATCGCGGAACGGGCGTCGATCAGGTCCGTCGGGTCCAGGACCCGCGTGCAGTTCTCGCACTGGTCGCCGCGGGCCTTGTCGTAGCCGCAGTGCGGGCAGGTGCCGATGATGTAGCGGTCGGGCAGGAAGCGGCCGTCGGCGATCGAGTACACCTGGCGGATCGAACGCTCTTCGATGAAGCCGTTCGCCTTCAGCTCGCGGGCGATCTCCTGCGTGATCTCGTGGTTCTGCGGGGAGGAGCTGCGGCCGAAGTAGTCGAAGGCCAGATTGAAGCCGTCGTAGATCGCCTTCTGCTGGTGGTGCGCGTCCGTGCAGAACTCGTCCACGGGGACGCCCTGCTCCTTGGCGGCGAGCTCGGCGGGGGTGCCGTGCTCGTCGGTCGCGCAGATGTAGAGGACCTCGTGGCCGCGCTGGCGCAGGTACCGGGAGTAGACGTCCGCCGGGAGCATGGACCCCACCATGTTGCCCAGGTGCTTGATCCCGTTGATGTACGGAAGGGCGCTGGTGATGAGGTGTCGAGCCATCGCGGGCTGCTCCCAAGTCGCTACGCGGGGTGACGATCTCGTGGTCTCGGTCGTCTACGAACCTTGAAATCGTAGCTGACACGGGTATGCCGCCCGCCTCCCCTTTTGCGGGGTGGGAAGCGGGCGGCGTCGTGAGCGGTGGACGGCTACGGGCGCCAGTTCGCCAGTACGCCCTCGTAGAGCTCCTTGTCCGTGAGCTCGCGGGGGGTTTCGCCGGCGAGGAAGTGGGACGTGTTGGGGGTCTTGAGCTTGCGGAGGTAGTCGAAGGCCTTGTTCTCCGGGTCTCCGAAGGCGACGAAGGAGAAGAAGACGGTGGGGTGGGTCTTGGCGGCGTCGGTGAGGGCCTGGGTGGCCGGGGTCTTCGCGTCCGGGGCGCCGTCGGTCTGGAAGACCACGAGGGCGGGGGTGGTGGTGGCGTCCGCCGCGGTCTTGTCGTGGTGGGCGAGGACGGCTTCCACGGCTGCGTGGTAGCTGGTGCGGCCCATGCGGCCGAGGCCCGCGTGCAGGTCGTCGATCTTGTTCTCGTGGTCGGTGAGGGTGATCTCGCCGGTGCCGTCGAGTTCGGTGGAGAAGAAGACGACCGGGACGGTTGCCTCGGGGTCGAGGTGGGCGGCGAGGGCGAGGGTCTGTTCGGCGAGGGCCTGGGCGGAGCCGTCCTTGTAGTACGGGCGCATGGAGGCGGAGCGGTCCAGGACGAGGTAGACCTTGGCGCGGGTGCCGGTGAGGTTGTGGGAGTCGAGGGTGGTGGTGGCGGCCTTGTAGGCGGTGGTCAGGCCCGGGGCACGGCTTTTGACGCGGGTGAGGGGGAGGGCGGGGCCGTCCGTCTCGCTCTTCGGTTCGACGTCAGCCTTCGGCTTGGCCTCGGGCTTCGGTGTGGCCTTTCGCTTGGGCTTGGCCTCGGCTTCGCCTTCGGCCGTCTTGTTCCCGCCCGCACCACCCGTGCTGCTTTCGTCGTCGGGTGCGGGTGGCCCCTGTGGGGCCGGGTCACCGTCGGCGGCCGCGGGTCCGGGGGCGGTCGCCTCTGCGGCGGCTGACCTTGGTGACCCGGCCGTCGGCGTTCACAGTGAAGCCGGTGGTGCGGCCGGCGGCGTCCTTGACCGAGGACAGC
>NZ_JBEXSH010000299.1:0-9499 GCF_040613555.1 Streptomyces sp. NPDC006265 | reverse complement strand
CAGTCCCCTGGCCCTGGCCCGACTTGGCCGTCGACTTCTTCGCCGCCGTGGTCTTCTTGGCCGCCGTCTTCTTCGCGGTGGTGGTCGACTTCTTGCCACCGGTCTGCTTGGGGGCCGCCCGGGCCGTCTTGCGCTGCGGGAGCGACTTGACCTCGGCGCGCTCGGCCTCCTCGCCCCGGGACTCGCGGGCCGCGCGGACACTGCTCTCCAGCGCCGCCATCAGGTCCAGGACCTTGCCGCCCGTGGCCGGTTCCGGGGATTGGGGCGGGGCCTCGCCGGCAGCCTTCGCGGCGATGACCTCCTCCACCGCCTCGCGGTACTCGTCATGCAGGTCCTCCAGGTCGACCTCGCCGAGGGTGTCCATCAGCGCGTCCGCCAGGTCCAGTTCCTGGTCGCGGACGGTGACGTCGGTGTCGGGGGCCAGGCCCTCGGGAGCGCGCACCTCGTCCGGCCACAGCAGGCCGTGCATCGTGATGGCTTCGCCGACGACCCTGAGCATGCCCAGCCGCTCCCTGCCACGCAGGGCGAACTTGGCGATCGCCACCTTGTTGCTGCGCTTCAGCGCCTCGCGCAGCAGGGTGTACGGCTTCGCCGCCGGGGCGCCGCTCGCCTGGAGGTAGTACGCGGCGTCCATCTGGAGCGGGTCGATCCGGTCGGCCGGGACGAAGGCGACGATCTCGATCGTCTTGGCCGTCGGGAGCGGCAGGCTGGACAGGTCCTCCTCGGTGATCGGGATGATCGTGCCGTCCGCGTCCTCGTAACCCTTGCCGATCTCCCCCTGGGTGACCTCCCGGTCCTCCAGTTCGCAGAATTTGCGGTAGCGGACGCGGCCGCCGTCCTCGGTGTGGATCTGGCGGAAGGAGATCGAGTGGCTCTCGGTGGCGTTGACCAGCTTGATCGGAATGCTGACCAGGCCGAACGAGATGGCGCCGTTCCATATGGATCTCACGTGCAGCACCCTTCCGGTCACGCTCGGGAGCGTTCGTCATGGTTTGCGTGGGATTCTTATCGTATGGCGCCTATCACTGTGGTGGAGGGGCGACGGCTCGCTCTCAGCAATCTGGAGAAGGTGCTGTATCCCGCCACCGGCTTCTCCAAGGGCGAGGTGCTGCACTACTACGCGACCGTCGCCGAGGTCCTGTTGCCCCATCTGCGTGATCGGGCGGTGTCCTTCCTGCGGTATCCGGACGGGCCGGACGGGCAGGTGTTCTTCACGAAGAACGTGCCTCCGGGTACGCCCGAGTGGGTCACCACCGCCGAGGTGCCACGGGTCGAGGGGCCTTCGCGGATGGTCCTGGTGCAGGACCTGCCGAGCCTGATGTGGTCGGCGAACCTCGTGACCGAGTTCCACACCCACCAGTGGCTCGTCGACACTCCGGACGAGGCCGACCGGATCGTGTTCGACCTGGATCCGGGGGCGCCGGCGAGCATCGTGCAGTGCTGCGAGGTCGCGCTGTGGCTGCGGGAACGGCTCGCGCGCGACGGCCTGGAGACCTACGCCAAGACCTCCGGCTCGAAGGGACTGCATCTGCTCGCCGCCGTGCGCGGGGCGTCCTCCGAGCGGGTGTCCGAGTACGCCAAGGCGCTCGCCGTCGAGGCGGAGAAGGCCATGCCCCGGCTCGCGCTCCACCGGATGACCAGGAGCCTGCGCCCAGGGAAGGTCTTCGTCGACTGGAGCCAGAACGCCGCCCGCAAGACGACGGCGACCCCCTACACCCTGCGGGCCCGCCCGGAACCGACCGTCTCGGCCCCGGTGACCTGGGACGAGATCGAGGAGTGCCGCGCACCCGGCCGGCTGGACTTCCACGCCGTCGACATCGTCCCGAGGATCCAGGACTACGGCGACCTGCTCGCTCCGCTGCTGGACACGGAGGCGGCCGGACCGCTGCCGTAGCCGGACGGCGGGCCGGCGGCCGGCGGATGTCCGACGGGCGTCGCGGTGGCCGGTGCCCCGTCCTGCCCGGGCGGCCCCGGCGGTCGGGTGCCGCGTCCTGCCCCGGGCGGCCCCGGCAGTCAGGCGCCGTGCCCCGCCCCGCCAGCCCCGGCAGTCAGATGCCTACCCCGCCCCGCCAGCGCCCGGTCGCCTCCCTCACACCCGCGCCCACGTGTTCCGATCGCGGGCCATCGCGTGCAGGGCCTCCACGTCTGCCGGTTTCAGGACCCCGCCCCGCTGGGAGAGGCTCTCCACCTCCGTGGCCCTCAGGACGTTGACCTCCCGGGGGGCGGTGGGGATCGACACCGCCGCCGGGTCCACCAGGGCGAGGACCGGGCGGACCTCCGCGGTCAGGGCGTAGGAGGCGCGGTCGGCGTCGGAGCGGACGCGGCGCAGGAGGGGGTACGGGTCGCGGCGGCCGAGGGCGATCAGGGGGTCGGTGATGCGGACGCGCTGCTTGCGGGCGTGGAGGGTGTGGACGGCGTAGAGGCCGCCGGGGCCGATCAGCAGGTGGTGGATGCGGTCGCCGCCGGGGAGCGGCACGGAGTGCAGGGCGTGCCAGCCCGCACCGTCGAGGCGGTCCAGGGCGTCGCCGACCGTCTGCTCGGCCGCCAGGGCCCTGCGGCGCGGGTCGGGGCGCAGCCGGTGCGTGGGGCCGGGGTCGCGGTCGAGGGCGACGATGAGGGCCTCACCGGGGCGGTTGGGGGCCAGGTCGTCGTCGGGGTGGAGGGCGAGGCGGGACAGTTCGGCGGGGGTCGGCTCCGGGGGCGGCCCCACCGTCACGGGGCCGGTGATGAAGGGCCCCAGGGCCCGCAGGACGTCGTCCTCGCGGTCGGGGCCGAGTAGGTTCACCCGGGCCGTCTCCCGGTCGTACCAGGCGATGTTCCTGCCGTCCGGGAGGCAGACGTAGAGCCGCTCCCGGCCGTGCCGCCAGGTCGGTATGACGCGCAGTGGGTTCATGCACCATCACCCCTGTCCATGGGAACAGGCGGGGTGCTGCGGGGGCAAGAACCCGGTTACCTTTGAGAGGAGTTGGGCCTGCCCGCGGACCCTCGGGCGGTAGTGGTGGGGAGGCGCCGTTGCGTACCCGCAGTAAACCCGACGTGCCCGCTCCGGAGAGTCCGTGGAGCGAGGTCGTCCCCGGGCTCTGGATGGGCGGTCACGAGTACACGGGGGCCTTGGGCCACCTGGAGTTCGCCGTCGTACGGAACGAGTTCGATCTCGTTCAGACGCTGCTGCGGCTACCGGGGCACGGGCCCGATCCCGGTGTCCGGCACCATGTGTGGCCGATCCCCGACGGGCCGCTGGACGGGACACAGCTCGCCGGGGTGATCCGGCTGGCCGAGGCCGCGTGCGAGGCGATGAGCGAGGGCCGCAGGGTCCTCGTGCGCTGTTACCACGGGTACAACCGCTCCGGTCTTGTCGTCGCGCACGCGCTGATGCGCCAGGGCCACTCCGCGGAGGAGGCGATCCGGCTGATCCGGGCCCGCCGCTCGCCCTGGGCGCTGCACAACGACCTGTTCGTCGAGTACCTGCGGGCCGGGCTGGTCACGGCGCGGCTGCTGGAGGAGCTGACCGAGTAGCACGGCCCGCAGAGGGCTGCACAGCGGCGGCAGCACGTACACGGCCGCCCTCTCGCGCAAATGGGACTTCCCCACGAATAAGGTGTACGCGGCCGACAGGTGCACGCCGCCGACGGTCGCGTCCGCCGTGTGCCCGCCGTGTGATCACCATGAAACGCCAGGAGTGCAGTGCCCCTCAGCCGCCCCGGACAGGCCGCCCGTCGCCTCGCCGTCGTCGCCCTCCTGCTGGCCGCCGCCGTGGGCTGCGGGGACGCCGGCGGGCTGGAGGGCGCGGGGTCGACCCCGACGGCGGAGGGTCCGGCCCGGCTCTGGCCGGAGCTGACGCCGGCGTCCAGCCCGGCCTTCGAGATCGGCGAGGTGAACACCGAGGTGGTCAAGGGGGTGAAGGTCCCCGGCGACGACATCCGCCGGGTGGACCCGGTCTCGATCGTCCGGGCCGAGATCCACGGCAACCCGGGCGACTACGACGGCGCCAAGGCCCCCTACCGTGACACCAAGCGCGAGATGGCCGACTGCGCGAAGGGCCCGGGGCACGGGAAGTGCCCGGTGCTCAGGCCGTACTACCGGGATCTGACCGGCGACGGGCACGACGACCTGACGCTGGGCTTCCCGCTGCTGCCCGGCAAGACGACCGCGGTCCGCGTCTACACCGTCGAGAAGCACCGGCTGGTGCAGGTGATGGGGTGGGAGGACGCGCTGAGCGGGGTCGAGCTGGCCGGGCGTTCCGTGGTGATCCGCTCGCCGTCGGAGGTCGCGGGCTACGAGTACCGCCTGCAGTGGACCTGGGACCGGGACCAGCGGGCCATGCTCCTCACCCATGACGAGATGCTGCGCACCGGCCCGCGCAAGCACTCCCGGCACCCGTCGGCCTCCTCCTCCACCGGTTCCCCGACCGGTTCCGCGACCGGTTCCGCGACCGGTTCCCCCGCCTCCCCGCCCGTCTCCCCCTCGGCGAGTGGCGGATGAGACCGGCACTCCCCCAGTGGTCCGGGACGCTCGCCGTGAAGGCCGCCCTCTTCATCACGGTGATGTGCTGCGCGCTGGCGGCGCTGCTCGGCGTGCTGGTGCATGTGCAGGTGACGAACCAGACCGTCGGTCAGGCCCGCGACCAGGCGTTGCAGCGGCTGACGCAGGCGACGGAGCGGTACGAGGCCGGGGACGCCCTGCGGCGGGGCGCCGGAGTGGACCCTCCGGAGCTGCCGCGGGAGCTGCGGGACCTGGCGGTCGCCGGGGACCGCGGCACGATGGTGGCCGACCGCGCGGGACACCCCACGATGTGGGCGGCGGGTCCGGTCGACGGCGAGCGGGCGCTGGCGGTGGCGGTCGACCACTCCCAGCAGGCTCGCACGATCGAGGGCCTCGACCGGGCGATCGTGTGGTCGTCGGGCCTGGCGATCGGGGCGACACTGCTGGTCGGGGCGTTCGCGGTGACGCGGGTGACACGGCGGCTGCACACCACGGCGCTGGTGGCCCGGCGGATCAGCGCGGGCGACCTGGACGCGCGCGTGAACGACCCCCGCACCGGGCCGGGCGCCACCGCCGGCCCGCCGGACGAGGTGGCCGCGGTCGCCGCCGCTCTGGACTCCATGGCGGCCTCGCTCCAGGGCAAGCTGCTCGCCGAGCAGCGGTTCACGGCGGATGTCGCGCATGAGCTGCGCACGCCGCTTACCGGACTGCACGCGGCGGCCGAACTGCTTCCGCCGGGCCGTCCGACGGAACTGGTCCGGGACCGGGTGGCGGCGCTGCGCACCCTCACCGAGGACCTGCTGGAGATCTCCCGGCTGGACACCGGACGGGAGCGGGTGGAGCTGGACACCGAGCAACTGGGGCCGCTGGCCGAGCGGGCGGTGCGGGCGGCGGGGAGCGACACGGAGGTCAGGGTCGTGCGGGATGTGTCCGTGGAGACGGACCGGAGGCGGCTGGAGCGGGTGCTGGGCAATCTCGTGGCGAACGCGCACAAGCACGGACGGGGGCCGGTGGTGCTGACCGTGGACGGGCCGGTGGTGACCGTTCGCGACCACGGGGACGGGTTCCCGGAGTACCTCGTCGCGCACGGGCCGCAGCGGTTCCGCACCGAGGGCGGTACGCGGGGACACGGGCTGGGGCTGACCATCGCGCGGGGGCAGGCCGAGGTGCTGGGGGCACGGCTGGAGTTCGCGAACGCCCCGGCCGGCGGGGCGGTGGCCACGCTGGAACTCGTGGCGGAGTGAGCGCCGGGGGGCGTGTCCTCCTATGGCCCAGCCTGGAGGGCGGCATCCTCTGTGCGCTCCTAATGTGGCGATTAGTCAGCTTCAGCACCTTCGCCCCACATGGAGGTAATCCCCATGTCCCTGCGCACCCGTCTCTCCATAGCCACCGTCGCCGGGCTTCTCGCCGCTGCGGCCACCGTGACGCCCGCCGCCGCGCACGACGACTGGGACCCGAGCGGTGGGAACGGCACCAGCCACCAGGACCCGAGCGGCGGGAACGACGGGAACGGCAACGGCCAAAACGACCCGAACGGCTGGAACGGCGGCAACGGCGGCAACGGCGGCAACGGCGGCAACGGCGGCAACGGACACAACGACCCGAGCCTCTACAAGGGCGTCGTCACGGCCGACACGCTGGCGCTGCGCAGCGCCCCGAACCGCGGTTCGCAGATCATCCGGTTCGCCCACCGGGGCGACGTCGTCAAGATCTTCTGCAAGACGGGCGGCGAGACCGTGCAGGGCAATCCGCTCTGGTACCTGCTGACGGACGGCACCTGGGCCTGGGGCGCGGCCCGGTACATCGACAACATCGGCCCCGCGCCACGCTGGTGCTGACACTTCGTCAAACAAAGGCACGCAAGACAGACTGTTTGGGTAGGTTCCGGACATGAGCAAGGCCGGAATCACCGTGGCGACGGCGAACCCGCCCGCGCCCGCCGTCCGCCGCCTCCCCCGGCGCCGGGGCATCGAACTCGCCCTCATCGTGCTGGCCGTCCTGCTGTCGGTGTACGGCTACTGCGCCGTGGGCCTCGCCCGGTACGGAGCGCTCCCGCCCGGCGCCGCCGGATACGGCGCCGGCCTCGGCGTTCTGGCGCTGCTGGCCCATCTGGCTGTACGCCTGCGGGCCCCGTACGCCGACCCCCTGCTCCTGCCCATCGGCGTGCTGCTGAACGGGCTGGGACTGGTGCTGATCTACCGGCTCGACCTGGAGACCCCGGGTGACCGGGCGGCACCGGCCCAGCTGGTGTGGTCGACGCTGGGCGTGTCGCTGTTCATCCTGGTCGTCCTGCTGCTGCGCGACCACCGGGTGCTCCAGCGCTACACGTACGTCTGCGTGGTCGCGGCCCTGGTCCTGCTCACGCTGCCGATCCTGTTCCCGGCGGTGAACGGGGCCCGCATCTGGATCCGGATCGCCGGGTTCTCCATCCAGCCGGGCGAGTTCGCGAAGGTGCTGCTGGCGGTGTTCTTCGCCGCGTACCTGGCCGCGAACCGCAACGCCCTCGCCTACACCGGCCGCCGCATCTGGAAGCTCCAGCTCCCCACCGGCCGCGTCCTCGGCCCGATCGTCGCCGTGTGGCTGGTGAGCGTCGGCGTGCTGGTCCTGGAGCGCGACCTCGGCACGTCGCTGCTGTTCTTCGGCCTGTTCGTGGTCCTCCTCTATGTCGCCACCGGCCGCACCGGCTGGATCGCGGTCGGTCTGCTGCTGGCCGCGCTGGGCGCGGTCGCCGTCGGCCGGCTGGAGCCGCACGTGCACAGCAGGATCGAGACCTGGCTGCACCCCTTCGCCTCCATCGAGGCGGGCGAGGGCGCGAACCAACTCGCCCAGTCGCTGTTCGCCTTCGCGGAGGGCGGCATGCTCGGCACGGGTCTCGGGCTCGGCCACTCCTTCCTCATCGGCTTCGCCGTGAAGTCGGACTTCATCCTGGCCACCGCGGGCGAGGAACTCGGCCTGGCCGGCATCGGCGCCGTCTTCCTCCTCTACGGCCTGCTGGTGGAGCGCGGCTTCCGCGCGGGCCTCGCGCAGCGCGAGCCCTTCGGCCGGCTGCTCGCGGTCGGCCTGGCCTCGCTGGTGGCGCTCCAGGTGTTCGTGATCGCGGGCGGGGTGACCGGGCTGATCCCGCTGACCGGCATGGCGATGCCGTTCCTCGCGCAGGGCGGCTCGTCGGTGGTCACCAACTGGGCGATCGTGGCGCTGCTGGTACGGGTGAGCGACTCGGCCCGGCGGAGTTACGACGGGCAGGACGCCCCGTGACCCGGCACATCCGGCACGCCGGGTACTTCTGCGCCCTGCTGCTGGTGGCCCTGCTGCTGAACGCCGCCCGCGTCCAGGTCGTCCAGGCGCCGTCGTACGACCGGAACCCGGGCAACCGGCGCCCCGACATCACCCGCTACGAGCAGCCCCGCGGGGACATCCTGGTCGGCGGGCGGCCCGTCACCGGCTCCCGGGACACCCGCGAGCACCTCCGCTACGAACGGACCTACACGGACGGCCCGATGTACGCCCCGGTCACCGGCTTCGCCTCCCAGCTGTACGTGCCACTGAGCGCCTCGGGCTCGCCACCCGTGCACGCCGCGAGGATCTCCAGCAGGTTCGCGAGCCCCGGCCGGGTCTCCCGGTCGTACACGACCTCGCGTCCGCTGTCGGTCACCGCCCGCATGACCTTCTTGCGCACCACGTCCGGCTCGTCCAGCAGATAGACGATCCCCGGCCCGACGTCATCGCTCTTGCCCATCTTCGACGCCGGATCCTGCAGGTTCATCACCCGCGCCGCCACCCCCGGCCGGGTGGCCCGCGGCACCACGAACGTGTGCCCGTACCGCTGGTTGAACCGCACGGCGAGATCCCGGGCGAGCTCCACATGCTGGCGCTGATCGTCCCCGACCGGCACCTCACCGGCCCCGTACGCCAGGATGTCCGCCGCCATCAGCACGGGATAGGTCAGCAGCGACAGCCGCACACTCCCGCCCCGTTGCCGCTCCCGCGCGGCTTTCTCCTTGTACTGGATCATCCGCCGCATCTCACCGTCGGTGGCCACGCACTCCAGTACGTAGGAGAGCCGGGCGTGCTCGTCCACGTGGCTCTGCACGAACACCGTGCAGAGCTCCGGATCCAGGCCGGCCGCCAGCAGCAGCGTCGCCGACTGCCGGCTCAGCCTGAGCACCCGCGCGGGATCGTGGTCCACGGTCAGGGCGTGCAGATCGACCACGCAGAACAGGGCGTCGGCCTCGTGCTGGTCGACAGCGGCCCACCGCCGCATGGCCCCCAGATAGTTCCCCAGCGTCAGATGCCCCGTCGGCTTGACCCCGCTGAAGACCCGTGTCATCTCTCCACCTCCTGGTCGGGACCGCCGCCCCGGGCGGCCGCCCCTCCGTGGATCCGGGAGGGAGAAACGAAAACGGCCGCCGAAGCGGCGGCCGTCGAGTGCATACGTGAGGACGGCCGCCGTCAGGCGGCCCACCACAGCTGGGTGCACGTACGCGTCGTCATGAGCCCAGGCTACGCCCCCGGGGGCCGCCCGCCCTTGAGTTGACACGCCCAGACCCGGTCCGTAGTGTGCTCCGAGTTGCCCGACGTGAGCGCCGACTCCGGTCGGTCCCCGGGCAGCCAATCCGCAGGTACCAACCACTATTCGACGCGCAGTCGTCTGTCGTCGTTTCATTGGCATGTGTATTTACGGAATGAGGAATCCACGTTCGAAAGGACGAGGCCCCCGATTCGCTCGGGAGCCGGGGAATCCGCTAAAGTCTCACTCGTCGGAACGGCCCAACAGCCGCGAAGGCAAACCCCGCTGACCGGGGATCAGGCCCGAAAGGATCTGATAGAGTCGGAACCGCCGGAAAGGGGAACGCGGAAGCGGGAACCTGGAAAGCACCGAGGAAATCGGATCGAAAAGGATCTGATAGAGTCGGAAACGCAAGACCGAAGGGAAGCCCGGAGGAAAGCCCGAGAGGGTGAGTACAAAGGAAGCGACCGTTCCTTGAGAACTCAACAGCGTGCCAAAAGTCAACGCCAG
>NZ_JBEXSH010000298.1:0-9504 GCF_040613555.1 Streptomyces sp. NPDC006265 | reverse complement strand
CGCGCTGTCGAAGATCCGTACGACGGGTCCGACGACCCTCAGATACGCCAGCGTGGACGGTGCCAGCGCCTTCGCCAGCCGCTCGGGCACGGCGACGGGGTCGGTGACGGCCCGGTCGAGGATCGCGCCGAACGACTTGAAGGTGCTGCGCATCCGGCGGGTGGCCACGCGCATGCTGTGCACGGAATCCTCGGCGTCCCGGCGGACGGCGGGGTCGAGCTCGACGATCGCGTCCCGCTGGGTGCGCACATAGGCCAGCACATGGTCTCCGGCGGTCACCGACCGCCGGACGTGCGCGGACTTGCGCCGCTTCCCCGGTGCCGTCTCCTCCAGGGCGCGGGCCAGCTTCGAGGACGACGCCGACGGCCGTACACCCGCCTTGCGCAGCCGCTTCTCCACCTTGTCGAGCAGGGCAGGGTCTCGCCCGTCGGCGAGCTCCACCTCGACCTCGGTCCACTGTGCTTCGCCGCCGCGTCCCGTGAGCCGCTCGGCGTGCACGGTGTCCACGCTCACCTCGGCGAGCAGCCGGCCGTCGGCGTCGAGCAGGTGGCGCACGGCGCGGGCGGAGCGCAGCCGGACCACCGGGAGCAGCTCGCTGTCGCGGACGCGGGAGCGGACCAGCGCGGCGAGCTCGTCGGGGAGGGTGTCGGAGAGCGGGGCCTGGATCTCGTCGCGGACGTCCGGCGCGATCGGGAACTTCAGGTGCCAGCCCGCGTCGAAACCGCCGGTGCGGCGGCGCAGGGTGACCGAGGACGCGGCGAGGCGCTCGTCTCCGGTGTCGTAGTAGGTGGCGTCGAGGTGGGCCACGCCCTTGTCGACCACGGCGGCGACCCCGCCGGCTCCGGTCAGGTCGGGCAGCCCGCTCTCGTCGGATTCGTACTTGCGCTCGATCTCGCGTTTCGTCTCCGCCATGAACCAAATCTAGTGGCTGATCGGCCGGGACAGCAGTGGTGGGCGGCCCCCGGGAGAGGCGACCCGTTCAGGTCGTCAGCAGGGCCCGCATCTCCTCGCCGTCCGGGAACGGCGCGTCCTTCACCGTCCGGGACACGAGGTACACATGGGCGTCCTCGAACTGGTGGTACGACAGCGGCTCCGGGCCCTGTCCGACGATCAGGACGTTGTGCTCCAGGCGCCAGCCGACGTACCGGGTGTCGTACCTGGGCTGTCGGATGTCGTGGTTCGGCAGTCCCAGCCGCTCGGTGAAGCGCTCCACCACGGCGGCGAAGTGGGCGTCGAACTCCGGCCGCCAGGCGCCCTCCGTACTGGTCCAGCCGGGCATCGCACCCCAGCAGTCCTCGTCGAGCAGAGCGCCGTCCACGGAGTAGAGGTAGGCGAACGGCAGGTGGAGCGAGCCGTCACCGTCGCACGTGACGAAGTGGCCCTGCGGGGTGATGTGGGTGGCGTCGGGGACATCGGGGGTGTCCTCGTACGCCGGTCCCCGCACCGCCTGCGCCCAGTCGTGCCAGGCGGCCTCGCGCATCCGCGCCTCGATGGCGTCGGCGTCGGTCAGGTCCAGCTCCGCCAGTGCGAGGAGATGGCTCACCAGTTCCTCGGTCACCGGGCACTGGGCGACATACGTCCCGGACATTCCGCTCCCCCCGTTCGGGCCGCTAGGCCGACATCGGCCGCTGCACCCGGATCGACTGCAGCAACCCCACCGCTATCCACACGGCGAACATCGACGATCCTCCGTAGGACACAAACGGCAGCGGCAGGCCCGTGACGGGCATGATGCCGAGGGTCATGCCGACGTTCTCGAACGTCTGGAAGGCGAACCAGGCGACGATGCCCGCGGCCACGATCGTGCCGTACAGGTCCGAGGTCTCCCGGGCGATCCGGCAGGCCCGCCACAGGACGATGCCGAGGAGCACGATGATCAGCCCGCCGCCGAGGAAGCCCAGCTCCTCCCCCGCCACGGTGAAGACGAAGTCCGTCTGCTGCTCGGGGACGAACTGGCCGGTGGTCTGCGAGCCGTGGAAGAGGCCGGAGCCGGTCAGGCCGCCCGAACCGATGGCGATACGGGCCTGGTTGGTGTTGTAGCCGACGCCGGCCGGGTCGAGCTCGGGGTTGGCGAAGGCGGCGAAGCGGTTGATCTGGTACTCGTCGAGGATCCCGATCTGCCAGACGGTGACCGCGCCCAGGGTGCCCGCACCGAGCAGGCCGAACACCCACCGGTTGGACGCCCCGGAGGCCAGCAGCACGCCGAGCACGATGATGACCATCACCATGACCGACCCGAGGTCGGGCATCAGCATCACGATCAGCATCGGCACGGTGGCCAGGCCGAGCGCCTGCACGACCGTGCGGTGGTCGGGGTACTGCTTGTCACCCGCGTCGACCCGGGCCGCCAGCAGCATCGCCATGCCCAGGATGATCGTGATCTTCACGAACTCCGAGGGCTGGAGCGAGAAGCCGCCGGGCAGCTTGATCCAGGAGTGGGCGCCGTTGATGGTGGAGCCCAGCGGGGTGAGCACCAGCAGGATCAGCAGCAGCGAGAAGCCGTACAGGACCGGGACGGCCGTGCGCAGGGTGCGGTGGCCGAGCCAGATCGTAGCGGCCATCAGGGCGAGGCCGATGCCGGTGTTCAGCAGGTGCCGGACGAGGAAGTAGTACGGGTCGCCCTGGTTGAGCTCCGTGCGGTTGCGGGTCGCCGAGTAGACCAGGAGCGTGCCGAGCAGCGACAGGGCCAACGCCGACAGCAGGATGGGCCAGTCGAGCCGCCGCGCCACCGAGTCACGGGCCAGCAGCCGCGTCCAGCCGGAGCGCTCGGGCCCGTAGCCGGAGACCTGGAAGCTGTTCACTCCGCCGGTCATGCCGGGCACCTCCGGCTTCCCCGGCGGCGCCGCCGCCTTCGGGTGTCACGGTTCTCCGGCGTCGGCGGGGCCGTCGTCGCCGGCTGGAGCGGGTCGGCCGGGGCGTTCGGGTCCTGCTTGTCGGCCTTCTGGTCCTTGGCCGGGTCCTTCGGGACCTTCGGGGAGGCGATGGTGCCGTCCGTCTTGACCTTCGGCAGGGCCTTCTGCGGGGTGGGCAGCAGTGCCTTCTTCGTGTCGATGTCGCCGTCCTCGGAGACGCCGTACAGCGCGTTGTAGATGTTGCGGACGGCGGGGCCCGATGCGCCGGAACCCGTACCACCCTGGGAGATCGTCATGACGATCGAGTAGTCCTTGGTGTACGTGGCGAACCAGGAGGTCGTCTGCTTGCCGTAGACCTCCGCCGTACCCGTCTTGGCGTGCATCGGGATCTTGTCCTGCGGCCAGCCGCCGAACCTCCAGGCGGCCGTACCGCGGGTGGCGACTCCCGCGAGGGCTTCGTCCATCTCGTCGCGCGTCTTCTGCGTCATGGGCAGCTTGCCGTGCGACTCGGGTTTGATCGGCGTGACCGTCTTGCCGTCGGCGCTGATGACGGCCTTGCCGACGGAGGGGTTGTAGAGGGTGCCGCCGTTGGAGATGGCCGAGTAGATGGTGGCCATCTGGATGGGCGTGACGAGCGTGTCGCCCTGGCCGATGGAGTAGTTGACGGAGTCACCGGCACGCATGCGGTTGCCCTCGAGGCAGTTCTCGTAGGCGATCTTCTCGGCGTAGCTGCCGTTGCGCTTGCCGGTGCGGCACCAGGCGTCCTTGTTGGCCTTCCAGTAGTTCAGCTTCCACCGGCGGTCGGGGACGCGGCCGGTGACCTCGTTGGGGAGATCGATGCCGGTCTCCTTGCCGAGGCCGAACTGGTGCGCGGTCTTGTAGAACCAGTCGTTGGCGTTCTTCTTCGGCTTGGTGCCGCCGTCGCGCTTCCACTCCTCATGGGAGAGGCGGTAGAAGACCGTGTCACAGGAGACCTCGAGGGCGCGGCCGAGGCTGATCGGGCCGTGGCTCTGGGACTCGAAGTTCTTGAAGACCTGGCCGCCGATCGAGTACGAGCTGGAGCAGTCGTAGGGGCCGTCGAAGGAGTACCCGGCGTTGACCGCGGCGGCCGTCGGGATGACCTTGAAGATGGAGCCGGGGGCCGACTGGCCCTGGATGGCGCGGTTGAGCAGCGGGTAGTTCGAGCTCTTGCCGGTGAGGCGTGTGTAGTCCTTGGCGGAGATGCCGCCCACCCAGGCGTTCGGGTCGTAGGTGGGGTTCGAGGCCATGGCGACGACGCGGCCGGTCTTGGCCTCCATCACCACAACGGCGCCCGAGTCGGCCTTGTAGTTGGTGCCGGTGTTGCGGTCGTGCTGCCTGCGGGCTTCCTTCATCGCCTCGTTCAGCTGGTACTCGGCGATGCGCTGGACCCGGGAGTCGATGCTGGTGACGAGGTTGTCGCCGGGGTGGGCCGGGTCGGCCTCGGCCTGACCGATGACCCGGCCGAGGTTGTCGACCTCGTAGCGGGTGACGCCGGCCTTCCCGCGCAGCGCCTTGTCGTACTGGCGCTCCAGGCCCGAGCGGCCGACCTGGTCGGAGCGCAGATACGGCGAGTTGGTGTTCTGCGCCTTCTTGATCTCCTCGTCGGTGACCGGCGAGAGGTAGCCGAGGACCTGGGCGGTGTTGGCCTTGCCCGGGCTCGGGTAGCGGCGCACGGCCTCCGGCTCGGCGGTGATGCCGGGGAAGTCCTCGGCGCGCTCACGGATCTGCAGGGCCTGCTTGGCGGTGGCCTCGTCGGTGATGGGGATGGGCTGGTACGGCGAGCCGTTCCAGCAGGGCTGCGGGGTCTTGGCGTCGCACAGCCGGACCTTCATCTGGACTTCCTTGGGCGTCATACCCAGGACCCCGGCGAGCTTGGTGAGGACTTCCTCGCCGTCGTCCTTCATCTTCAGCAGGTCGGTGCGGGAGGCGGAGACCACCAGCCGCGTCTCGTTGTCCGCGATCGCCACGCCCCGCGCGTCCAGGATCGAGCCGCGGACGGCCGGCTGGACGACCTGCTGGACGTGGTTGCCCGAGGCCTCCTTGGCGTAGGCGGCGCCCTCACGGATCTGGAGGTACCACAGGCGTCCGCCGAGGGTGAGCAGGAGGGAGAGGACGAGGACCTGGATGACGACGAGCCGGATCTGGACCCGTGAGTTCCTGCCGGTCTCGGGAATGTTGGTCACTGCGGCTGCCTCCCCCTCTCGGTGCGCGTACGGGTGTGCGGGTGCGACGGTGCGTCCGGGCACGGATGTGCGGATACGAGTGATGAACGACGGGCCCACGAGCCGGCGTTCCTACTGGACCGACCCGTTCGGGTGAACTTCCCTGCGGTCACAGCCGCTTGACCCCCTTGATGCGCCCGGCGCGTGCCATCCGCGCCCGGGCCGCCTTCACCCGCAGCCCGTTGCGCTGGCTGCCGATCTTCAGTCCGGTGCCGCCGGAGAGCCAGCCGGAGGAGATGTCCGCGGCCTTCGCGGCGGCCGAGGTCGACTCGGCGAGCGGATCGTTCTCGGCGCGGCGGGCCAGGGCCATGATCCCCGGCACGACGAACGGGGCGAGCAGCAGGTCGTACAGGGCGGCCGTGAACAGCAGGCTGCCGAGGCCGACGTGGCGGGCGGCGGTGTCGCCGACGAGGGCGCCGACCCCGGCGTACAGCAGGGTGGAGCCGGCCGCGGCGGCGACCACCACGACCATGGGGCCGGTCGCGGACTTCAGCTGCCCCGTCTCGGGTTTCACCAGGCCGGCGAGGTAGCCGATGAGGCACAGCACCAGGGCGTAGCGCCCGGCGGCGTGGTCGGCGGGCGGGGCCAGGTCGGCGAGCAGGCCCGCGCCGAACCCGACGAGGGCGCCGCCCACATGCCCGTACACCAGCGCGAGGCCGAGCACGGTGAGCAGCAGCAGGTCGGGCACGGCACCCGGCAGATGGAGGCGGGCGAGGACGCTCACCTGGATCACCAGGGCGGCGACGACCAGGGCGGAGGAGAGCAGGATCCGGTTGACGCGCATGAGGTGACAGCTCCTACTGCTCTTGCTGGTTCTGGCCGTCCACGGGTGCCTCGGCCGACGGCGTCACGGTCACCGTCACCGTCGGCCTGGGGGTCGGCTTGGGCTTGGGCGGGAGGACCGTGTCGCGCGGGTTCTTCTTCGGGGCCTCGACGACGACTCCGACGATGTCGAGCTTGGTGAAGCCGACGTACGGCGTGACGTAGAGCGTGCGGGTCAGGCCGCCTCCGGAGGGGTCGACGCGGGAGACCACGCCGACGGGCACGCCGGGCACGAACGGCCGGTCGGCCTGCGAGCCGAAGGTGACCAGGCGGTCGCCCTTCTTCACCTCCGCCTTGCCGTTGAGGAGTTCGACGCGCAGCGGGCGGTCGCCCTGCCCGGAGGCGAAGCCGAGCTCGTCGCCGGACTCCATCCGGGTGCCGACCGTGAAGTCGGGGTCGCTGGCGAGCAGGACCGTGGCGGTGTTGGGGCCGACGGTGGTGACCCGGCCGACGAGCCCCTCCCCGTTCAGGACGGTCATGTCGCGCTTGATGCCGTCGTTGGCGCCGACGTCGACGGTGATGGTCCAGGAGAAGCCCTGCGCGGCTCCGATGGCGATGACCTCGGCGCCCTTGATGCCGTACTGGCCCTGGCCGGCGATCTTCAACATCTTGTCGAGCTGCTTGAGGCGGCTGCGGCTGCGGTCGTCGCTGCCGAGACGCGCCTTCAGGGCCGCGTTCTCCTTCTCCAGCGCGGCGAGCCGGTCGTGCCGTTCACCGGAGTCGCGGATGGCGGAGACCGCGTTGCCGACCGGGCCGACCGCGGCCGAGACGCCGCTCTCGATCGGGCCGAAGACCGTCGCCGCGCCCTGCCGGGCACCGTCGACGGGCGAGTCCTCCCCACCGCGGATGTCCACCGTGATCAACGCGAACGCGACGGCGATCAGCAGCACCAGGAGCAGCCGGCTCTCTCGTGTGTCCCTCACGTGCGGCGGCCGTGCCCTTCCTCATAGGAATTCGGGAAGCCCCAGGGAAACCCGAGGGGCTGCTTTGTGGGAGCTTATGCCTCTATATCAACGATCCGCCGTACGAGAGGAGATCGTCCCGTACGGCGGAATCGAAGAGTTATGTCATCTGCGCGGCTGGGCGTCCAGAACCTGCTGGAGCGCCTCGAACTCCTCGACGCACTTTCCGGATCCGAGCGCCACGCTGTCCAGCGGGTCCTCGGCGATGTGGATCGGCATGCCGGTCTCCCGGCGCAGCCGCTCGTCGAGACCCCGCAGCAGCGCTCCGCCGCCGGTCAGAACGATTCCTCGGTCCATGATGTCGCCGGACAGCTCCGGCGGACACTTGTCGAGGGTCGTCTTGACGGCGTCGACGATCGCGTTGACCGGCTCCTCGATCGCCTTGCGGACTTCGGCGGCGGAGATGACGACGGTCTTCGGCAGCCCTGAGACAAGGTCCCGGCCGCGGATTTCGGTGTGCTCGTCGGAGTCGAGGTCGTACGCCGAACCGATCGTGATCTTGATCTGCTCGGCCGTGCGCTCACCCAGCAGGAGGGAGTACTCCTTCTTGATGTGCTGGATGATCGCGTTGTCCAGTTCGTCGCCCGCGACACGGATGGACTGGGCGGTGACGATGCCGCCGAGGGAGATGACCGCGACCTCCGTGGTGCCGCCGCCGATGTCGACCACCATGTTGCCCGTGGCCTCGTGGACCGGCAGGCCGGAGCCGATGGCCGCGGCCATGGGCTCCTCGATGATGTGCACCTGACGGGCGCCGGCCTGGGACGACGCCTCGATGACGGCGCGGCGCTCGACGCCCGTGATGCCCGAGGGCACACAGACAACGACCCGCGGACGAGCCAGATACCGCCGCTTGTGGATCTTCAGGATGAAGTAGCGGAGCATCCGCTCGGTGATCTCGAAGTCGGCGATCACGCCGTCCTTCAGCGGACGAACGGCAACGATGTTGCCGGGCGTGCGCCCGATCATCTTCTTCGCTTCGGCGCCGACCGCGAGGATGCCACCGGTGTTGGTGTTGATCGCGACGACGGACGGCTCGTTGAGTACGATCCCGCGACCCCTGACGTACACCAGCGTGTTGGCGGTCCCGAGGTCGACAGCCATGTCACGGCCGATGAACGACATTGAGTTCCCCATCAGGATTCGTCTGGCCTTCCCACTGGCTTTTGAGGGCTTTTCAGGTAGGCAAAGGTGGGTGCTGTGACGTGAAGGCTTCCATCGTAGACGCGCCTTCGCGAACACTGCGGGAGGGTCTCCGCCATTGTCAGCAGATGCCGTCCGCATTCGCTTCTGGAGACGGGCGTTCGGGGACCATCGTTCCCTCGATCGCCACGCATATGCCGCAAAGCCCGGGGCCCCGGCCCCCGGGCCTGCCGTATGTGCTGGTGAGGTGCGGACGCTACGCCCGGCCGGGGAAGAAAATCTTCACCTCGCGCTCGGCGGACTCCTCGGAGTCGGAGGCGTGGATCAGGTTCTCCCGGACGATGACGCCGTAGTCGCCACGGATGGAGCCGGGCGCCGCGGCGATCGGGTCGGTCGGGCCGGCGAGCGCGCGCACACCGTCGATGACCCGCTCACCCTCGACGATCAGCGCCACGACCGGACCGGAGGCCATGAAGTCCACCAGCGGCTCATAGAAGGGCTTGCCCTTGTGCTCGCCGTAGTGCTGCTCCAGCGTGTCCTGGTCCAGGGTGCGCAGCTCCAGCGCGGTGATCGTCCAGCCCGCCTTGCGCTCGATGCGGCTGATGATCTCGCCGGTCAGGCCTCGACGGACCGCGTCGGGCTTGAGGAGGACGAGGGTGCGCTGGCTCACTACGGGCTCCTAATGCGTAAAGGTTTAGCGGTGGGACGAGATTACCCGGCGTGTCGGGGCGACTGTCACGCAGCGTCAGGTGTGGAGGAACTCGCCTGGGCCGCGAATCTCGCCTTCGCCTCGTCCACCTTCCGGCCGTAGTGCACCGACGCCCACCACAGGGCCGCGAAGATCGCCCCCAGGAAGTACATGGTCGGCACGATGAGCCCGGACGCGATGAGCGCGATCTGCAGCGCCCAGCCGAGGGCCACCCCGCCCGGGCGCGTCACCAGGCCGCACAGCACCAGGCACAGGAACATCGCGATGCCGCTGACCGTCCACACGGTCGTCATGGACAGGCCGGGGTCCTTCATGGCGACCAGACCGGCGAACCCGATGACGAAGAACTCGCCGATCAGGGTCGAAGAACAGAGCGTGCGCACGGGACTCAGCCTCTCCCCAGGAGCAGTCGGGCCTCGCCGACGGTGATGACGGAACCGGTGACGAGCACACCGCCGCCGGCGAACTCGCCCTCCTCCTCGGCCAGCGTGATAGCGGACTCCAGGGCGTCGGGCAGCCGCGGCTCGACCTGGACGCGCTCCTCGCCGAACACCTCCACGGCGATACCGGCGAGCTCGTCGGCGTCCATCGCGCGGTGGCTGGAGTTCTGCGTGACCACGACCTCGGCGAACACCGGCTCGAAGGCCTCCAGCAGCCCCCGGACGTTCTTGTCGCCGCTCGCGCCGACCACGCCGATGAGACGGCTGAACTGGAACGCCTCCCCGATCGCCTCGGCCGCGGCCCGGGCACCGGCCGGGTTGTGGGCGGCGTCC